>DUNQ01000010.1 GCA_012839325.1 Candidatus Cloacimonadota bacterium | reverse complement strand
TGCTGGGTGACAGCTTTAGAATTAAACATCTGAAACAGTAGTTTAAAGTGTACCAGTTTCAAATGCCAAAGTGTACCAGTTTAGATTGCCATTGACAGCGGATTTTGGTGTTTTTCCTGCCTCTTCCCTATTGGGTTCCGGTCATGATGTGGTCATGATATGGTCATAGGCATGAGCATATCATAGGCGGAGGATGAGCTGAATCCAATGGGTAAGATATGGGGGTATATGTATTTAGAGGGCTGGATCGGGCACGTTTGGTAAATTTGTGGGACTTTTGTGTATTTATCTTCTTTTGTACTGTGGATAAATATCAATTTGTTGCGATAATATATTAGAATTGCTTGGGTTTTATTTGCCTATGCAAAAGTTCTCGAATATCTCGCCCAAAAGCTCGTCGGTGGGAACCACGCCCAAGATGTCTTCGAGCTTTGAGGCGGCAAGGATGAGATCGGAGGCGATAAATTCAAAGCCGGCATCCATGGTGAGTGCCTCTTTTGCACCCTCTAAAGCGCTGAGCGCAGACTTCAATGCCGCCAAATGGCGAGTATTTGTAATCAGGGGATAATTTGCCAGTTCTTCCGGTAGATTTAGATGATCTAATATGCTGTCTGTCAGCTTTTTGAGACCATTCTCACTGACCACTGAAATGGGGATATGCCCTGCTTTTAGCTCACGCTGAGGGTTTAAATCGCTCTTGCTTGCTAAGAATAGCGTTTTATCTTCAAATTCGCTTAGCTCATCAGGGAAGATAAACTCCTCTGTATCATAGAGATATAGCATCATATCCGCGCTTTTCATCAGTTCATGAGAGCGGGCTATTCCCTCGCGCTCAATGCTGTCTTCGCTCTCTCTGATTCCCGCGGTATCGATGAGAACTATGGGATTGCCTTGCAGCGAGAAACTTTCCTCAAGATAGTCTCTCGTGGTGCCGGGAATATCGGTCACGATGGCTCTATTTTGTTTGAGCAAAGCATTAAATAATGAGGACTTGCCCACGTTCGGCGATCCCGCGAGACAGATGCGCAGTCCATCCCTGAGCTTGATGCCGTGGCTGCCTTCATCGTAGAGATTTCTCGCCAAGCCTATGAGCTCGTCAAGGCGCGCGGCGAGGTCATCCATATCGATCTGAGGGAGGTCTTGATCGGCAAAATCTATGGCGAGTTCGCAGCGCAGGCGGGCATCGTTGATCTTCTTGAGCATCATCTGTAAATGATTGCTCAGATATCCTTTAACCTGCATAAGCGCCGCAGTTTCCGCCCTTAATGCAGAGGCTTGGATGATGTCGTTTACGGCTTCCGCTCGGCTGAGATCCATCTTGCCATTCATGAAAGCGCGTAGGGTGAATTCTCCGGGATTGGCAAGCCTACAGCGGGTGAGCAAAGCCTGCAAAATACGCTGAGTAAGGCTGACGCTGCCATGACAGCCGAGCTCGATAAGATCCTCTCCCGTATAGCTATTAGGCGCGCGGAACACGCTGAGAAGAACTTCGTCCAACACACGTCCGTCGGGATCTATGAAGTCGCCGAAAAGAATGCGTCCGCCGGGGCTGTTCTTAAGCTTATCCGGCTTTGAAAAAAAGTCTGATATAAGATCAATTGCGCCCATGCCGCTGATGCGAATCAGGCTGACCGCCGCCATGCCGGGCGCGCTGATTTGGGCACAGATCACGTCATTCACAGATGACTCCGTATCTTTTCGCTGAGCGCCTTGCCGGTGAAGCCTATGCGCTCTTTGAGCAGAGCCGTATCTCCATGAGGAATAAAGCTATCCGGATAGCCAAAGTTGATTATTTTCACTTCGCTGAGGCTGAGAAGACGATTGATTTCAGAGCCTACTCCGCCTATTAGCGAGCCATTTTCAAAAGTGAAGATATGGCTGCATGTTTTGCTTAAATCCTGCAAGAGCCCTGCATCTAATGGCTTGATGCTGCGTAGGTTGACTATCTGTATGGACTTGATTTCATTCTTTAGAAGATGGTAGCAATCCTGCGCAACGTTGAGCGCATCACCTACGCTCACGAAAGCGATCTTGGGCTCGTCTATCTTAGTGCCGACGATCTCCGCTTTGCCGGGTTCAAAACTCTCTAAAGCATCGCTTCGACAAGGGGCAACTCCGCGCGGATAGCGGATTGCAACGGGTCCGTCTTCATACTTTGCCGCCCAGTCCATCATCATCTCCAGCTCCTCGGCGCAAGAGGGCGCGAGCAGGGTGAGATTCGGAATAAAACTGAGATAGGAAAGATCAAATGCACCGTGATGAGTGGCGCCGTCCTCGCCCACCAAGCCCGCTCTATCCAGGCAGAGCACGACTGGCAGATTGGGCAAAGCA
Source organism: Candidatus Cloacimonadota bacterium (assembly GCA_012839325.1). GTDB lineage: Bacteria > Cloacimonadota > Cloacimonadia > Cloacimonadales > Cloacimonadaceae > UBA5456. The sequence continues at coordinate 20,627 of DUNQ01000010.1, read as the reverse complement.
ATGTCGTGTATCAGCTGATCCAAAGCGCGCTGCACGAAGGTGGAATATATTGCCACAAAAGGCTTTATCCCCTTGGTTGCCATGCCTGCCGCGAGCGTTAGCGCATGTTGTTCGGCAATGCCAACGTCGAAGAAACGATCAGGGAAAAGCTGTTCAAAGCCGGCGAGTCCCGTTCCCACAGCCATCGCCGCAGTGATCGCTACCACCTTGTCGTTCTTCTTTGCAATCTCACAGAGTTTATCGCCGAAAACATTGCTGTAATCCTTGTCTGTGCAGGCTTTCTTCCGCTTTTTGGGAGAATATGGGCCTACGCCGTGGAAAGCAGAAGAATTGACCTCTGCCGGCGCATATCCGCGTCCTTTTTGCGTGACGGCATGCACCAAGACGGGGCCTACCATGTTGTTTTTCACACGCCTGAGTATGGAAATCAGCTGCGGTATATCGTGCCCGTCAATGGGGCCAACGTATTTAAAACCAAGGTCTTCGAAGATTATGTTCGGCACGAGGATATTGATCATGGATTCTTCTAACTTTTGCGCGCCATAGATAAAACGGCGGCGAACGTTTGAAGGCAGGCTCGCGCTGAGGTCCCAAATCTGCTGTTTGAGCGCGTTATATCCGCGAGAGGCATACATGCGCGCCATATACTTTTGGAGTCCGCCCACATTCTTGGAAATGCTCATGGCGTTGTCATTTAGCACCACGATAAACTTGTTTGGTTGGATGTGCCCGGAGTGGTTCAGCGCCTCGAACGAGATGCCTCCGGTGAGCGCTCCGTCTCCTATCACCGCTATCGCATGTCCTTTCTCTCCAAGGAGATCGCGTCCGGCAGCTATGCCCAATGCGGCTGAAATCGAGGTGCTGCTATGTCCCGTGCTGAAGGCGTCATATTTGCTTTCTCTGAGATTGCTAAAGCCGCTGATGCCGTCTAACTGACGCAATGTGTGGAACTTATCTTTGCGATCGGTGAGAATTTTAAAAGCGTAACTCTGGTGTCCCACATCCCAAACGATGCGGTCTTTAAGAGGGTCAAAAACATTCAGAAGCGCGAGGGTGAGATCCACCGTTCCCAGGCTGGGAGCGAGATGTCCGCCGGTTTTGAGCACGGTCTCGATGATCATCTCACGCAGTTCAGCAGCGAGGGTATCCAGCTCCTCATTGGAAAGGCGACGGATGCGTTTGGGATTGTCTATCTTATCTAAAATCATGGGCTTCTCCTTTGTTGGGAACTTCTTTCGAGTAGTTTTACTAAGGCAATTTCCAGCACCAAAAGTGCGAGCGCGATGAGGAGTAAAAGCCGTGAAAGCTCTCTGCCAAACCTATTGACGAAGAGCTCCGGGGCGAAGTCCTCAGAGAGTTTGCGCGCCTTTTTGGGCAATTCGGCGAGGAAGGGATCGCTGTCATTAAGTGGGATATTTACCGCGATTTTGCCGGCGTCCGCGCTTTCGGGATTCAGCGTATATATCCCCGGTTCAGTGAGCGTGAAAGATCTATCTGCCAAGGTGATAGCTTCCATAGAGGGCAAGATCATGGCGCTTGCACGAACCTTATCGCCTGCTTCAAATAATGCGCCGGATTTCACTGCGCTGCTCAAGGTGCGCATCTGTGAATAGGCAAAAACCACATAGGCGGGATCTGAAAAGAAGGGTGAGAATTCGCTTGAATCCCATAGCCATAGTGCACTGTTATCCTTTTCCATTGCAAGAGGATAGCCTCTGCTGCCTAAGATCTGTGCGCCTTTGCCCTCGGCTTGCCAAAATGATGAAATCTCGCGGAACTTGAGCTCTTTATCTGCGATAAGTGCACCGGAGGGGTGGCTCTTTAGGATGAAATCAAGTCGGCTTTCACGTGTACTGCGCTCACCGATACGGATGTCAAAGCGGGACGAGAGATAGCTCTTCTGCTCTGCGCTGAGAGTTGATCCCGGGCAGAACAGGCTGCCTTTGTTCTCTTCATCGAGCCGAGTTATAAAATCTCTGAAGCGGGGGCTGACTTCACCGAAATCATGGAATATAAATAGTTTATAGTCGTCGATAATCTGACGGTTCAGGCTCTGAGGGGAGATCATCACGGGAGCTTTGCCACCCCCGAAGATTCTGATGATATTCGCCAAATGAGCGGGCAGAGCGCTTTCAGAAATCACGGCAATGCGCGGGAACTCCTCATATTCAAAGGCGAAATAGCTACGGTTGTCCGCTTCCAGGCTTTCATCCAAAACCTCTATGTATCCCGCTTGCCAGCCTTCATGGCGTAGCTCGAACTCAATGGATTCGCTGATGCTCTCGCGCGCCTTTACGCTGAGGAACTTCTCGGCGAGCTTGATGTCGTCCACCACCGCTTGCACCAAGACTTCGTCCATATCTCTATCGCCGTGATTGCTGAGGCGGAAGCTGATGCTTTGATGTTTGCCGCGATCTAATATGCGCGGTTGGGGCAGGGCGCGGCTGATGGAGAGGTTTTGTGCGTCTTTTTCGCGATCAATCTCGATGATGCTCACCGGAATCTCGCTTTTGAAATCCATCTCACTTTCTACCAAGTCGCTGATGATATAGATTTCGCGGTTTGGCATGCGGGTCTGAGCGAGGCGGTTTTGAGCAAAATCTATCAGCTCTTGCCAGCTTGCGGGCTGTAAGCTAAGGCTCAGCTTTTCAAAGAGTTCGCTCGGGATTTCATTGATATGTATCTGCGAATTGAGTCGGTTAAAGTCTATATCACGGCAGAGGAAGATCAGTCTGTCATCAGCGTTTGCGCGCTCGTTTATCACGCCGATTGCCTCTTTTGCCAGCTCCAATCTCGTCTTCAGTCCGGCGCTTGCGTCCATGCTGTAAGAATTGTCCAAAATCACTGCGACTGCGGTGGGAGCGTGCTTTTTGCTCTTCTTTAAAAGTGTAGAATTTAGTAGCGGGCGCGTGAGTGAAAGCACCACTAAAAGGATGATCAGCATGCGGATAATGAGGAGCAATATGCTGCTGAATTTGCTGCGGCTGCGCTCTTGTTCGTGGCTGATCTTGATGAAGCGCAGGGAGGGGAATATCACTTTCGGCGGCTTCTTTTTGGCAAAAAGCCAGATCAATAAGGGTATGATCGTCGCGCTTGCGAATATCAAAAGTCCGGCATTCAAAAAGGAGAGCTGAAACATCTATTTACATTCCGAGTCCGATGGAGAAAAGCAGCTCGCTATCGGCAAGCTTGAGGCCTTTGCTATTCAGTGAAAAGTCGAAACGAAATACTTGATAAAAATAGCCGCCGCCGAGGGTGAGATTGATGTTATCCGCACCATAAAAGTCGTGGCTATAAAAGCCTATGCGCAGGTCGAAGCCTTGCTTTGTGGGCTCGGCATCACCGAAGCCGCCGCTCTCGCTCACCATGCCATAGCCATAGCCAAAGTGGTAGGTGGTTTCCGGCTTTTTGGCGATCTTGCTTTGAATGCCTACAAAGGTCTTGGATGCGCCGGTGCCGTATTGGGCGCCAGCTGCAACGCGACGCTGTATGCTCTTGGAGGGGTAGTTTTCCCACCACATGCGCGAGAGAACATCATAGAAAGAGATGCCATAGCTGCCGCTGCCGTATTTGCCGTAAAGCCCTATATCGCCGGAGAGTCCCTTCACTTTATCGTCGATGAAACGCTCACGAACCAGGTTTGATCCTTCCAAGCGCTCGGTGAGATAAACCAGGCGACCGTTTAGATATTTGAGATTGATTCCGGCTGTTACATTGGGCAGCTTCTTATCCGTTATCCCGGCGCTAAATTGAATCTTATCAAGCTTATAGTCGTGATAAAGCGCCATGTTCGTGTCCTGATCCAGCTCGCTGATGTTGATCGACGCCATGGGTTGATATGAGAAGGCAAATTGCCCGGCGTTGAGCGTGAAATACTTGAACTGGCTTGCCTTAAGAACGTTGCTGACGCTGACTATCTCGCCGAAATCATACTCCTTCTTGTCGGAAAGACGGTATGCCACATAGAAGCTGGTCTCATCATTGAATCCCAAAAGAGCGGGATTGCCATAGGATGCGAAAGGATCGCCCACATCGGTGAGGTTTATTCCCCCAATCCCCAGAGCAATCGCCGAAACGTTGTTCTCCGGCAAAGCGTAGTCAAAAGAATCGATAGGCAGGCTACCATTCGCCGCCAAGCCTATAACAATCAGCCACAACAGCAGGCTAAATCTATATTTCATCATCTTGCTCCTTGCAATTTACGATAAACATATTTTGCCAGAAAGTAGCCCCCTACTCCGGCAAAAACCCCAAAGACCGCATCAATAAACCAGTGGTAATGACAATAAACCGTGGCAATCGTGAGAAAGAACGCAATCACTAAAAAGACATAGCCCATCTTGCGCACATTCTGCAAAGCCGAGATGGTGAGCACCAAGGTCACCGCTATATGAGAGGAGGGAAATGCACCGCCCAGATGGTTTGAAGTGCGGTAGATAAACACCATGATATGGGTGAATATCCCCGCTCTATATTGCCGCGTAAGCTCCATCGCTTCAGCTATATAGCGTCCGCCAATCACCGGCACAATGCTATAGATAAAGTAGCACATATAAAAGACAAAGCTGAGGATGAAGATCAGCTCGCCAAAGGCTTTGGGCTTCTTGAAATAGAGATACAGCGGCAGGCCGGCAATCATGGGATAATAGCAAAAATAGGCGAAGTGGAAGAGCTCACTCGTCCAAAAGCCGGCAAAGCGCTTACCCCACTCCATGGAAGGCAGATAGCCGAAGAGGCGCTGATCTATATTCATGAAAAAGGGATCTAACCAATCCCTGAAGATGATGCGATTGTAGCTATATCCTGAGGTAAAGAAATAGCCGAAAAGCGCTACGGGATAAAGCGAGCGGACGAAGCCCAGCACCTTGTAAAGACGCGGGAACTTGCTCTCGTCCAAGCTTTTGTGCCACCACGCCAGAAATACCACCGCTGTAAAGATGCTGAGATGCGCCGCAAGATTCGCTCCGGCGTTTTCTGCTCTGCCAAAGCCCAGCGCAAGATACAGCGTGATCCAGCCCGAATATATCAGGGTGATGATATCTATGGCAGAAAAGAGTTTATCATATCTCTTTGTCATATAACCTGTATGTTTTATATATCTTTGCGTCTAACATTTCTGCGACGCGAATCATCATTGTATTGTTTTCCAAAACCCAAGAGAATTCACCTCTGTGAAAGCCTTTGGGAAGTCCATTCTTGTATGAATGATAATAAAAAAGTGTGTCAATTCCGCGTCCTTGGTGTTCGTGTAAGACGCCCATGGTGATCACACGTGCACTGGATATCTTGCTTTTGGCGATCAGCGCCTTGACCATGGTGATGGGATTGATGCGTCCGCCCATTGCTTTGAGCACTTCGTTATAGTTTGGCAAAGCCAACGAGAAGCCTACGGGCTCGCCGTTCTTGCGCGCGATAAAGACGAGATCGGTGTCAGCTAAGGGCATGAGATCGCTTACCAGCTTGTCGAACTCCGCCTTGGTCATGGGAACATTGCCCCAGTTATGTTGCCAGGCTTTGGTATAGACTTCAAAGACGGTCTCGATATCTTCTTTGAGCTCTTTCTTTTTGGTTCTGAGGCTCTGTATCTCCACTCCGGCACGCTTTTCGATCAATGCGGCGACTTTCTCGATGCGCTCGGGCATCTTATCTCGCACGCTGAGATAGGCATAGAGATCGATGGTCTTCTTCATGCCACATTCTTCATAAAGCTTTTGATAGTAAGGCATTCCGTGTAGCATCATCACCATGGGAGGATCCTCAAAACCATCTATGAGCAAGCCGCATTCTTGATTCACGGAGAAGTTCATCGGACCGCGCATAGAGCTGTATCCCTTGTTCTTGTTCCATGTTGCGGCGGCATCAAAGAGCGCTCTTGCCACCTTGATATCGTCTATGCATTCAAAGAAGCCAAAGAAGCCGATGTGTTCATCGTGCTCCAGCTCGTGCTGAGTGTTTGTGTGTGCAGAGATGCGTCCCACCACCTTGTCGCCATCGACGGCGATAAAGAGCTGCACTTCAGAGTGGAAGTAGTAAGGGTTTTTCGCAGGATTGAAGAAGGCAAATTGGTCTGCAATCAAGGGCGGCACCCATGCCGGATCATCTTTGTAAAGATCGAAGGGAAGCATTATAAAGCGCTTTAGATCCTTCTTGTACAATATTGGAATAATCTCGATCATAACTATATCCTCATATTTCTCCTAATTTTTTGGATACCAAGACATTCAAAACGCCCATAAAGACTGCACTGCCCATCAAGATGGTGCCGAAATAGCTGGGTAAAGAGTTCCTGATATTCGGCACAAGATAATATAGAACCTGGTGTAAAAACGCAGGTAGGATAACGATAAGATATTGCGCAAAGCGTGATTGCTTGAACTTTGCGGCGAGGATGAGCGCGATGATAGCGGTCACAAAGGTAGGCAGCGGGATAAAGAAGAAGGTGAAGCCCATATAAGTGAGTATCCCCCGTCCGCCGCGCAGCTTATTGGTCGCAGGCAGACAGTGTCCCACCAGCATTCCCGATCCATAAAAGAGCAGGAGGTTTTTGCTATATAGCTTACTCATATCAAAATAGGGAAGATTGACATCCACCAATCTTAAGACGAGCTCCACCAGCCAAAGGAAGAAATAGGCTTTAGTAGCGTCCAGCATGCCCACGAGTATGCCCATGGACTTGCTGATATTCATGTAGATGTTTTCAGTATCCGGCAAGCCGGTTCCCACCTTATACACGTTCAGTGAGCGGAAGGTCTTGGCTATCACTCGGGCGGTGGAAAAACAGCCGTAAAGGTATGCCAAGAGGAAGATTAGTATAGCAATGAGGACTATCATATTCTATCTCTCCTCAATCTCGCGCACCAAAGATGGCACTGCCGATGCGAATCATATTTGCTCCCTCTTCGAGGGCGACCTTCCAATCGTGGCTCATGCCCATAGAAAGGTAGTCAAAGCCCTGAGTATCATCAGCACGCACCTTATCAAAGATGGTTTTGAGCTTTCTGAAATACTTGCGGCTGACCTCGGGATCGGGATCAAATAGCCCCATAGTCATCAGCCCGCGCACCCTGAGGCAAGAGAAGTCTGCAATCTTTTTGATGAGCTCCTCCGCATTCTCAAAATCCACCCCGTTCTTCTGCACTTCACCGGTGGTATTCACTTGAATGAGAATATCTTGCGTGCGATTGGTTCTGCCCAAGGCTCTATGCAGCCTCTCCGCGAGATAGACAGAATCTATGCTATGGATGAGAAAGGGTTTGAGCGAGAGCAATTGATTGATCTTATTAGTTTGCAATCTGCCTATAAAGTGAAAGCCTTCAAGCGGTTGTGAGATCATCGGCACTTTGCGCATGGCTTCTTGAACTCTGTTTTCACCGATATGCTTGATGCCGTGTTGCAGCGCGATATCTACCGCCTCAACGGGATGAGTCTTGGAGACCGCCACAAGGTTTATCTCTTCATTCTCACGCCCGAGACGCTTAAGTTCCGCACTTATTTCAGCTTTCAATTTATCAATATTTGACTGTATGTTTTGCATTGATTATTTCCTTATTTTATTAAGAGCATCTTCTTACTTTGACTGCTCTTATCTGTTTTCATTCTATAGAAATACACTCCGCTTGAGACCGGGTTTCCGCTCGTGTCTTTGCCATCCCAGACAGCGCTGTGAGTTCCGGCATTCACAGCCCGATCAACGAGCTTTCTGATGAGCTGTCCTTTGAGATTATAGATAGATATCTGCACCTCGCCGGGCTTTGCCAGTTCATACATGAGCGTGGTTTCGGGATTAAAGGGATTGGGATAGTTCCCCAAGAGTTGACTGACTCGCGGAGCATTCGTGTTATCTTCACTACCCACATATCCCGCAGCGACATAAGATGCCTGACGGTTCAGCGCACCGCGGTAGGTTGTCCACATCGCATTTGCAGTGCTCGGCCTTCTGATATTAACCACCAATACCCCGCCGGAGAAGCCATTGACCAGCTTGAAATTGCCATCCTGATCAAAGTCTATGAGAGTGGCAGGAGTAGAGCCCATATAAGCCGTGGTAAAGGGGAAGCCCGAAAGCAGTTCACCTTCGCGAGTGTAGGCAAACACGCTGTTATGCGAATCGATTGTCAAGATATCCAGGAAGCCATCGCCCGTGAGATCGGCAGTAAGCGGAGGAGTGGAGATAGCGCTATTGAACAGAACGGGGAAGCCCGGCAAGACCTCTCCGGCTTGAGAGACCACCCAAGTTCTTCCGCCTATTGTATTAAACACGATATCAAGCTCACCATCGCCATCGATATCAGCACAAGTCAATCCTCCGGCGACCCTGCTATCTATCTCAGATTCTGCAATGATCTCCCCATTTTGGATGATATAAAGCCTGCTGTTTGTGCCGATAGCAAATACTCCGCGAGGCAAGATGACCGGCGCACCGCTAATCGCTTCCGGAACGCTGAGCGTGCACTCTATGCTTCCGCCCGCACCCACCACGAAGATATTCCCTGCGGTGGTGCCGACGATGATCTTCATCCCGCCGCCGCTTTCAAGCTCACCCACCGCGAGATTACAGCGCGGTACAGAGCCGAGATCGACAGGGAAGCCAAAGAGATCTTCACCATCGCGATTGACCGCATAGAGCTTGCTATCCAAGCCCGCAGCTATCACGTCGCAATATCCGTCGCCATCTATATCCGCAATCACCGGCGTATAGGTAAAAGAGGTATCCGCAAGATATTCAAAGACCGTCTCGCCATCCAAGTTTTGCCCATAAATATGCCCGGTTCTTCCGGCAAAGACCATCACGCCCTCACCGCCCGGTTCCAGCTCGGCATAAGCCGCACTCTGCATGATATTTTGCTCCATAGGCGCATCGAAAGAATCATAAGACTCGCCGCTACTTGAGATGAAACTCACATTACCATAGGCATCTGAGAGGAGTATGGCATTCCCCCCGTCATCCATGATGGGCAAGACAATGGGAGCTGACCTGATGAGGTGATCGGTTTCCCAAGGGAAGCGACCATCCACCAATGTGATATCGAAATAAGCATCATAGCGCTTCTTTCCCGTGCTCAAGCCGGTAAACGGATGGGTTGAATCGATCTCAAAGCTCAGCTTTTGCTCTCCGAAATCGGTTTCCAGCGGTATCTCGAAAGTGAAAAAGATATCATCCATAGTATCGCCGGGCAGGATAAAGGGAATGTTTATCATGCTTTGATGCATTTCCATCCCTTCCGGCATGCTCGTGATCGTAATGCTAACATCTTCTGCCAAAGCCCATCCCTCCAAGTTGCTCACACGAGGGAAGAAGCGAACAATATCACCGGGATTGAGAACGCCGTCTTGATCACCAAGCTTATCGTCAAAAATAAAGTCATCGCACTGTAGCATAGGCAGATCTTGATCAGGCAATTTCACCGCAACAGAGGGATCCCCAAAGAGCAAGACCTCCATATAACACCAGCGCATAACGTCCGATGACAGCGCATAGTGGAGGTTTTCCTCACGCGAGAAAGTCAGCGCTTTGCCCAGCTCGGGACATCCGCCTTCATAGAGTCCGCGGAAGAACTGTCTGTCATAATACTGTGATGCACCATCCGTGCTTCCGGGCATATACCAGCCATAGCGCGAATTTCCGATGAAGGCAAAGACTCCGCCGCTTGCCATGACAAAGTGTTCGCCCACCGCTTCCGCCTCTTTCGAGGTACGTTCGTCGAATGCGGCAGGATAGCAACCCTGAGTATAAATGAAGCCATATTCCGTGTTTCTCAATCTATTTATAGAGCCGGCACCTTGTCCCATCAGAACGTTTTCATTGGCATGCCCCATGTGATTCATCACGCCCACGCCAAGATCTAACGCGTTCCAAACGTGTACGCTGCTATAGGTTTCATCTCTATCATATTGAGTGTAATAGTCATATTCATCAGGGAGATAGTAGTAGATTTCGTCTTTATAATCTCCGCCCCAAGTGACGGGATTGTTATTGAGGTTTTCGCCGAAGAAAGTGGCGATATTATTGCTGAAAGTGTTGTTATCCACATAGTGCATTGTCTTGCGCATGATGTTGTCAAATTGCGTCTCGGTCTCCGCCGTGAAGCGCCCTACATGCAGCTCGGCGAGCATATCCACATCGTCGTTTTCCTCGCCATAGATGTTATTTCCATTGGCGTTCCAATCCCCGTCCAAGTTCCCGAAATACATGTCCGCAGGCATGCGCCTATCCACGGTGTTCCACACTCTGCCATATACTCCACGCTCGGGAATGATCTCATCATCGCCGCCAAGTATCACATATTCAAAGAGTTCCGGCGCATCGCTCCAAGAAGCGTAAGCATCAACGAGGAAATTGCGCAGCTTTTCCGCATTATCCGCTCCGTCATAATTTGCATAGATGAAGTTCGTGGTATAAATGCCCGTGCTGACTCCCTTGCTCGTGCGCCAAGTAGCATAATCTTCAAACCAATCTGCTTGATTTTGACCGGTGATGATGAGCATCTTCTTGGCATCACTCAGCGGGAGACCTCCACCAGTCTTCATCGTTTTTGCTTTGTGATAATCCGTTGCCAGCTCAGGATTGTGCACCAGCCTTTCCAAGCTCTCTTGAGTCTCGGCGTGAAGGCTCACAAAGCGCGCCTTATCCAGCGCCAGATCTTCGTTATACGCACTATTTATCTCAAGCTCAAAGTGGCTTTTTTGCTCGATCTGACCTTTCACGGGATTATAGCGGAAAGGGTAGATATTAAAATATGCTATGCCATAGCCGCGGAAGAACTGCGTGCCCAGATATTCCCAGTCTTTTGAGGGGAAAAGGGCGTCATTTTCATATACCGCAGGGTCCGGCAAAGTAGGGCTATATGCCATGGGTTGGCTGATTGGTATCTGCTGTCGAGCAAAGTCTATATATATTTTTTCTCCCGCAATATGGGGAGCAGAAAAGTTCGATTCGGCGCTGATATATTCCTCACCAAAGGGCAAGAGCACCGCCAAAGGATAAAATGGCAACATCGGCTTGCCTGCTTCGATGAGTCGAGGCAGTTCGTTGTCGCCAAAACGCTTGTTTTCAAAATCAAGCACGATGGTCTGACTAAGGGCAAAAAGCATTCCCACCATCAGCAGGATCGCCATAATTGTCATACGCTTAAACATAATTATTGTCCAATCTTTAATATAGATTTTAGAGCATAACTCTAATTCATTCTACAATCTTCTGAGGGCGAATATAAGTCAAGACTTTATTTGGCTGCGCTCGCCACTATCCCTTACCGTCGCCATCTTTGCGCTCTGCATGCTTTTCACTCTTCTACAAAAGCGCCCCGGCTCGAGATAGAGTCCGGCTCATGCAGGCTCTTCTCAAACCGAGGCAATTTGCTTTAATAACAGAATATTAAAGCAATGTTTGCATCCCTTTTTAGGGCTTTATTTTGATGATCTTCACAGGCTTCGTCGCAGCATCTTCTCTGATGAAATATATTCCGGCGCCGAGGCTGTTGCCTTTCTCATCCTTTCCATCCCAGACATACTTTGCATCTCTGGTTTTGATGCTCTTAACCTTCTGTCCTTTCAGGTTATAGATATCCAACACGGCTTCACCCTCTTTCTTTGAAGAGGATATCTGCACGCTTTCTATGAAGGGATTAGGATATGCACTGAGAGTGGGCACGGGCTGCACTAAGTCGCTGGTGGACACTCTTTGAGAGAGATTGAGGAAGTAGAAACGCATGAACAAGCTTCTATCCATGTCTGTCATCAACATCCTGATAACTATACAGTCGTCTGTGTTATAGAAAAGAGTCTGTAAACTGCTATTTCCATCTAAGTCCGGCTGCCAGGTATCTACCATGAATTCAATGTACTGGGAAGCTTCTATATCTGCTAATTCAAAGGTATATGTCTCTTCATCATTTTGAATCAACAACAGCTTATCATCGATTTTCAAAGCTCCAAAATAGTTGTTTTGATCTGTGCTGATATGTGGGAAACCGCTGTAGTCCGCCACTACTCCATTTGGCAAAAGTTCATATAGTCTAAATATATGATGGTCTTCGTATCCATCATTTCTGTATGAATCATCCCCGTATGGTTCCGCTGAATTACGCCATCTATACCACGCACCATAAATCGAATCCGGCAAAGATAAGGTAAAGACATAAGATTCTGACATTGCATCAATATCTACATTAGATGTCCAATATTCTGCAGTGAAGTTGTTATTGCCAATATGGATTATGCCGATGTAGTCCACTTGATCTTCCACCCAGCGCGCATAAGAGGTTTCACCATCAAGCATATATTGCGCTTCAATGCGATATTGATATGCTTGATGCTGTGTAGTATTCAGATCACTTTCTACCACCAAAACCGGCGCTGTTCCTTGAGCATCATATACGCGGCCTTCACTGAATACCATGGTGTCGCCAAACATCGTAATCCAAGTGACATCAAAGAGATCGGGGACATCGTAATAATGGCTACACTCCCCGCTTTGATAGTTCCATTTCCAAATTTTGTGTTCATTATCTTCATTTTTTGCCACGATCAAAAGGTTCCCGCCTGAGAACGGAAAGCTATACCAGCTCTCGGGATCATCTACCTCGGATTTTGCGATAACGTAGGGCTCAACCTCTGTGCCTTCGATAGATAGAACAACTATATGAGTTAAGCTCCAAAACACAAGGAGCGTGCCATCCTCTGTGTGCATCTTATGCGTTATATGGTGAAATCTATCTCCTAAATTGGCAGGATCGTTAAAATCAAAAAGCAGGTAGGGCTCTTCCTCGGTGCCATCCGGATGAATGCGTTTCACCCAAAGCTTTTGCGCATCATCAAAGCCCGGCGTTTGATGATAATGATATAGATTGATGATATTTTGATTATCTAAATGAATATACTCGTACAAATAATCCGTATCGACGCATGCCGTCTGATCTAACTCTGCAACTATTGTGGCATTCAGCATGAGCGACAGTAAAAAGATCACGATTAAAATGTGTTTTTTCATGATAAGCCTCCTCTTGGTGCTTAAATCATTGTGGCAGAAGTGCAACTATTTGAAAATAAGGCTGTTAAGGCACCTCATGTCGGGTTCTTTTCCGCCTCTTCCCTATAGGGTTCTGGTCATGATATGGTCATGATACGCTCATAGGTATGAGCATATCATAGGCGAAAGATGGGCTGAACCCAATAGGGAAGCAGCGGAAAACTTGATTGTTTTTTTAATTGATCTTTGCCGCCCTTTCCCGTGGAAATTGAGCATTAAACTCAGATTCCACAGGAAAACGGCAGCGGTCTTATATTGAAATTATTTGTTGAAAATGTTGGACAAAGTCTTGATTGAGCCCAAAAGCGCAGAGCTTTCATAGGGCAGAACCACGGTTTTGTCTCCTTTTTGGACTATTTCTTCAAAGGCGACAATGTATTTTAGCGCCAATTGATATTGTGCAGGGTCAATTCCGGTATCTTTAAGAGCTTCTGCAACCAGCAAGATGGACTTGCGTTCGGCATCGGCTACGAGTAGCTTGGACTGAGCTTCACCATCGGCGCGCGCAATCTTGGCATCTCTTTCACCCTCAGCAACTCTGATTTGATATTCTTTTTCACCGTCTGCGGTGAGAATCTTTGCACGCCTGTCGCGTTCGGCACGCATCTGTTTTTCCATGGCGTTGCGAATCTCTTCCGGAGGTTGTATCTCTTGCAATTCCACGCGGTTGACCTTCACGCCCCACTTGTCGGTTGCTTCGTCGAGAATGTCGCGCAGCTTCGCGTTAATAGAATCTCTGGAGGTAAAAGTGTGGTCTAAAGTAAGCTCTCCCATCACGTTTCTCAGCGAAGTCTGTGTCAGCTTTTCAATGGCTTCGGGGAGGTTTCCGATCTCATAAACCGCCTTGTAAGGATCGGTGATCTGGAAATATAGCATCGCGTTGATATTCATGGATACGTTGTCTGCGGTGATCACGTTCTGGCGAGGGAAGTCATAGACAGTTTCCCTTAGGTCAATGCGGTTCTCAGCCTTTTGTATGACCATAACATTGCCACGATAGTCGGTCTTGTTATAGCGCCAATGAACCGGGCGTGTTTTGTCGAAAATGGGAATAATGAGATGCAATCCGCTGGGCAGAGTGCGGTGATATTTACCGAGCCTCTCGATAATTACAACTTCTGCCTGACGAACGATGATGATCCCGCGGGCAATGAAGATCACAACGAGTATGGCAAAAGCTAAAACAAGATATAAAGTAAACATGATTACCTCCATGCAATCGCTTTTTACCAAGAAAATGGATGTTCCGAAATTTGGCAAGGAAAATATTTGAAAAAGCGGAATTTATGTGAAGTTATTTGCTAAATCTATGTTTTATTAAGGGTTTATTTGGGAAATATTGGCTCTTATGGCTTATGTTTTCGGTAAAATGTTTGGCGATTATCTTTGCAAAAATAAACTCATAAACAGCATGAAATCCACATAGATAGCTGGTAATTTTATCAAATATATCTCGCATCGTGATTTTACGCTTGACAAAAATCAACGTTCTTAGGCTTTTAATATAAACTTGTAGGCTCGCATCCTATAAGTGGTAATATCTTGTGATTCAGATAAATAAAACTGAAAATATAAATGGAGTAACAATGGAAATCCGCAAACTCGACCAAATGTTCGATGTACTGAAACAAAGAGAAAAGAAACGCCTGGTAGCAGCCTGGGCAGTTGATGAACACACCATTCTTGCCGTGAACGACGCCGTGAATATGGGCATCGTGGAAGGGATCTTGGTGGGAGACAAAAAGACCATAGAATCTATCTGTGCGCAAAAGCGTGTGGATTGCAAGCAACTCACTATCGTGGACGTGGATAACGACGTAGCCGCAGCCGCAAAAGCAGTGGAAATGATCAATAATAATGAAGGTGATTTCCTGATGAAAGGCCTTCTTTCAACCGATCGCTATATGCGCGCTATCCTCAATAAAGAAAAGGGTTTAATGAATCCCGGTGCGGTGCTTTCTCACGTGACTGTCGCCGAGCCCAAGAGCTATCACAAGCTCCTCATCTTTGGTGATGTGGCAATCATCCCCGAGCCTGATCTCGCGCAAAAGATTCAGATCACAAACTACCTCATCCGCGTGGCGAATTTCCTGGGTATAAAGCGTCCGAAAGTGGGATTGCAAGCGCCCAGCGAGCAGGTTCTCCCCAAGGTTCAATCCAGCGTGGATGCAGCCATCATCTCGAAGATGGCAGAACGCGGACAGATCAAGAACGCAATCGTTGACGGTCCCCTGGGGCTTGATCTCATAATCGACGAAGAAAGCGCCAAGATCAAAGGCATGAAAGGCGAGGTTTTGGGAGATGCGGATTGCATTCTTTTTGCCAATATCGAAGCGGGTAATACCTTTTATAAGACAGTCGTAAAGCTCGTGCATAGCGAACTTTGCGCAATCGTGATGGGCGCACGTGTGCCCTGCGTTCTCACCTCTCGCGGAGATAGCGAACGCAGTAAACTCTATTCCATTGCGCTCGCCGCGATGATGGCATAAGAAAGATGAAAAGACTCATCGAAATTGTAGAAAAAGCTAAGTCTTTGGGGAAAAAGACGCGTATCGCCGTGGCTCTTGCCGAAGATGCAAACACCATCGGTGCAATCTGTCGCGCTACCAAAGAAGGCTTCATCCATCCCGTGCTTATCGGGGATAAACATCGTATAGAGTGTCTTTTAGAAGCGCAAGGCTTGCCTCTCTCTGATGCAGAGATTATAGACATCAAAGAGCCTGCACAGGCCACTAAAGAAGCTGTTCGCAAGGTGCGCAGCGGTGAAGCGGATGTGCTCATGAAAGGCCTTGTGGGAACCGATCAATTCCTGCGTGAAGTGCTAAATAAAGAGCGCGGATTGCTTCCGCCAAAAGCCGTAATGAGCTATGCTTGCGCGCTTGAATTGCCTAAATATCACAAGCTCCTGATTATCTCGGATACCGCCGTCTTGCCCACGCCGGATCTAAATCAAAAGATTGCCATGATCAATTACAGCGTGAAGATGGCGCAGACTTTAGGCATCAAGAAGCCCAAGGTTGCGCTGATTTCAGCCACGGAAAAGGTGAGCCCGGGCATGCCCAATACGCTGGATTATGCCCTAATTTGCAAGATGGCAGATCGCGGACAAATCAAGGGCTGCACCATAGATGGTCCCTTGGATGTCTTCCTGGCATGCGACAAAGAATCAGTTGCCACTAAAGGAGTTCCCACTCCCGTGGATGGCGATGCCGATATACTCATCTTCCCAAATCTCGAAACCGCGAATGCTTTCTACAAAGGGCTCATGCTCTTTGGCGGAGGCGAGCTTGCCGGACTCATTCAAGGCACCACCAAGCCTGTGGTCGTGATGAGCCGCAGCGAAAGCGAAAACTCAAAATATTATTGCATAGCACTAAGCTGCCTGATGGCGGAGGAACAATGAAAATAGCAATAGCATCTGATCACGCCGGATACGCCCTCAAAGAAGAGCTCAAGAAACTTCTTCCCGAGCTTGACTTTCAGGATTTCGGCACAGACGACGAAAGCAGTGTAGATTATCCCGATACCGGCTATCCCGCTGCAAGAGCGGTATCTAATGGCGAATGTGCCAAAGGAATACTCATCTGCGGCAGCGGCATAGGCATGAGCATCATAGCAAACAAAGTTCCCGGCATCCGCGCTGCACTTTGTTATTATACAGACTTTGCGCGGCTCGCACGCATGCACAACGATTCAAATATCCTGGTCTTGGCAGGGCGTTTCACCACCCCCACCTATGCCTTGCAAATCGTTAAAACATGGTTAAATACACCCTTCGAAGAAGGACGACATAAAGATAGACTTAATAAAATACATCAAGGAGAAAGGAATTGAAAACAATCAAGAAAACTGACCCCGCAGTCTTTGAAGCGATCGCAAACGAACTGAAGAGACAGCAAGAAAATCTCGAGCTGATCGCCAGCGAAAACTTCACTTCGCTTTCCGTAATGGAAGCCCAAGGCAGCATCCTGACAAACAAGTATGCTGAAGGCTATCCTTACCGCTTTAGCAGAAAGACCGGAAAAGTAAACTATAAGCTCTACGGACGCTATTATGGCGGCTGTGAATATGTGGACGATGTGGAACGCCTCGCCATTGAAAGAGCAAAAGAAATGTTCGGTGCAGAGCATGCCAACGTTCAGCCCCATAGCGGCTCACAGGCTAATATGGCAGCTTATTTCAGCATGATCAAACCCGGAGATACCATACTCACTTTAGAACTCGCGCACGGCGGACACCTCACTCACGGACATCCGCTCTCATTCAGCGGACAAATGTATAACGTTGTGCATTATACCGTGGATGAAAAGACGCATGTGATGGATTATGAGCAGATCGAAAGACTGGCGCTTGAGCACAAACCTCAGCTCATCGTCACCGGTGCATCAGCATATCCCAGAAAGATTGACTTTGCACGCTTCCGCGAAATCGCAGACAAAGTGGGTGCGAAGTTCATGGTTGATATGGCACACATCGCCGGATTGGTAGCAGCCGGATTGCACGAAAATCCCGTGCCTTATGCAGATATCGTCACTTCTACCACTCATAAGACCCTGCGCGGCCCTCGCGGCGGACTCATACTCTGTAAAGAGCAGTATGGCAAAGACGTGGATGGAAACGTATTCCCCGGCATCCAGGGCGGACCGCTCATGCACATAATCGCAGCTAAAGCAGTTGCTTTCGGTGAAGCTTTAGAGCCTGAATTCAAGACATATATGAAGCAGGTGGTAGAGAACGCCAAAGCTCTCGCCGATACCCTTGTTGCCGAAGGCTTTGACCTCGTTTCAAACGGCACGGATACCCACCTCATGCTCATCGACCTCGGTCCTGCTGATAAAGGCGGACCCAGCGGCAAGAAGATGGAAGAAGCCATGGACTTGGCCGGCATCACTGCAAATAAAAACACCGTCCCCTTCGACACACGTAGCCCCTTCGTATCCTCAGGAATCCGCTTGGGCACACCCTCCGTCACAGCTCGTGGCATGGGAGTCGAAGAGATGAAGATCATTGCAAAGATGATCGCACGTGTGCGTGATAACTATGAAAACGAAGAGGAATTGGAAAAGATCAAAGCCGAAGTTCGCGCCTTGACCGCAAAATTCCCCCTCTATCCCGAACTCTAATCCATAAATAATCGCAAGCCGGGGATGAACGGTTTCTCCGGCTTGCATCTCTTAAATCCATATTCCCCTAAGATATGGATGTACAACATATAATCACATGGAGGTAATTATGCTTGAATATATTATTCTCGCACTAAGCGCAGTAGGGGTAATCCTGCTTTTCATACTTTTAAAACGTAAACCACAGGGCACAAATCAAGAGCTGAAAGATCTCAGCAAAGAGCTGGAAATACTCTCCAAAAGCTTTAACGATCAGCTGACTAACCTGCGCACAGAACTCAATAAAGCGCATTCTGACAACAGAGTAGAGCTCAGCACACTTATCTCGGAGGCAAATGCGAGTCAGCTCAAACAAGCATCGGATCAGCGAAAGGAGCTTAACGACTATCTAAGCACTCAAAACAAGCAATTAAACCGCGATGCCGGGCAGAACAGAGAAGAGCTCAAAAAGTCCTTGGAAAGCCTCTCTGAGAGCCTTGCGCGCAAGATGAGCGAGCTCACCACGGCTAATAGTGAGCAATCTGAAAAGCTCAAGAAAAGCATGGAAGAACGCCTGGAGCAGATCCGCAGCGGCAACGAAGCCAAACTGGAAGAGATGCGCAAGACAGTTGACGAAAAGCTGCACGAAAGTCTTGAAAAGCGCTTAGATGCATCGTTCGAGCAAGTTAGCAAACGCCTGGAAGAGGTGCATAAAGGCCTCGGCGAAATGCGCACACTCGCAAGCGATGTGGGCGGACTCAAGAAGGCGCTCGAAGGCGTAAAGACCCGCGGCGTGATGGGTGAAATACAGCTGGAAGCCCTGCTTGAAGATATGCTCACGTCCGATCAATTTGAAAGAAACTTCAAGCCCAGACCGCGCAGCAATGAAATGGTGGAATTCGCTATATCACTGCCCGGACAATCCGGCGATGATGGCAAGGTGTATCTGCCCATAGATTCCAAATTCCCCATAGAGAGCTATTATCGCCTCGTGGACGCCTATGAAGAAGGCAGCAAAGAAGGCATAGAAAAAGCGCGCAGAGAGCTGGCAAACGCCATCAAAACCTCAGCGCGAGACATACGCGATAAATATATCAATCCGCCTATAACCACAGATTTCGGGCTGCTTTTCCTTCCCGTGGAAAGCCTTTATGCCGAAGTTTTGCGCATTGATGGTCTCTTCGATGAAATCCGCCGAGATATGCGCGTGGTGATTTGCGGCCCCAGCACCACGGCTGCGTTATTAAACAGCCTCAGAGTGGGCTTCAGGACTCTTGCAGTGCAGAAAAAGAGCAGCGAGGTGTGGAAGCTCCTTGCCGAGATAAAGAAGCAATTTGGACTCTTTGGCGATGTCCTGCAGAAAACTCAGAAAAAGATAGAAGCCGCCGGCAAAGAACTTGGCAATGCCGAGCATCGCAGCCGCCAGATTTCAAGAAGGCTGGAGAAGGTGCAAGAGCTTCCTGCAGATACGGATGACACTACCGATAAGATCCAAGCCATCGAAAGCGATCTTGATATAGATTAAACTTCATTTTAGTGGATAGATATCATCAGTAATCCACGAATATAAGATCAATAAAAAGGGAGGTTCCCGCGCTTTGCAGGAGCCTCCCATCTTTTTGCTTCAGCTAAATTAGAATCTGTAATTCAGCCCTATGTTCCCCGAGAGGGAATTGGTGTTATATGTGCCGGGACGGTTGTTCGCAGTTTGTGCGCCGTCGCCGATCTCGCGCTCGGAAAAGAGCACCATCTGCACATTTGCTTCCACGCCGATATTACCGAAATCACGCCCCCAGCCGATATTTCCGCTGAGTTTGTTGCTGATATCAGAGAGAGTGGGCAATTGCGTCTCTTCCGGCACGGGTGTTTGATCAAAGAAAAAGCCCATGCGAAGCTTGTTTGCAAAGAGGTCATACTCTCCGCCTAAGCTCACGCGATGGGTGTTTTCCCAATCAAAGACCAATGCTTGTTCTTCAACGCTCACGCCGGGCATTATATTGATGGGCTTATCCATCTCTACCTTCACCTCGTCCAGCCTCTCCCACATGGTGTAGGAATAGTCTGCAACTAAAGTGAAATCATCGGTAAGCTGATAAGCCAAGCCGAGTCCGATCTCTCCGGGAAGCCTGAGCGTTGCTTTGATATCTTCTTTGCCGCCCAGCTTCATTTCGGGATTATCATCTGCTTCCCAAGGTTTCCAAGCGAAAACCTCTGCATCCCCTTTAAGTGGGATATTGCTGGGGATCTTGCCGGAAAGCCCGATTGAGAGCCTATCCAAGGGCTGATACATCAAGCCCAGATTAGCGCCAAAGCCTATGCCGTCGCCTTCCATATCGAAGGTATTCGGAACATAAGGCATTGCAGGATTGATCGCGATCTGAGCGATGCGAATGTTTCCATAAAAGTGGTTAGTAAAGGTTATAAGTATCCCCCTAATTCGACCTGATATAATATTAGAAAGAGACTTTTTATTCGTCAAAAAGATAATGGAAAAACAT
>DUNQ01000074.1 GCA_012839325.1 Candidatus Cloacimonadota bacterium | reverse complement strand
TGCAAGGATTATCATGAGCCGTATACGAGACCCGTACGTACGGTTCTGTGAGAGGGATGATGCTGGACTAATTACCCAGCATCACCCTACTCGATGGGTTACTTAAATGGAATGTTGTCGCTCGTTAACCGAAAAAGCATAGCTTTTTATCTCGTTAAATCGGCGAGCGTAGCGAGCTTACGCGCCAATAGTTCTTGACAAGATTTGCCATTTCATACTCCATGCAAAAAAGAGGTATTATAAATGAAGATCTGCATCATATCAAATTCACATCTCACCGGCGATGTGCGTCTCTACCACAAATTGGCAAAGAGCCTTGCGCAAAAGGCGGAGACCTATGTCCTATCCGGCAAAGGCATGATCAATAAGGAGTTGAACCCATATCAGATCATCGTGGATGCAGATTCTCCGAACAAAATTCTCCCTTCGCTTTATAGGGAATGTATGCGCATCAAGCCGGATATCGTGATCCCCGTGGAGCCGCTCACCGTACCGGTTGCCTTGCTATTGAGGCGCCGCTTGGGCTGTCGTGTGATCTGGGATATTCATGAGTTTTTTGCCTATGCTCACGGCGAGCGTTATCACTTTCTGCTTCGTCCTTTTGTGCGTTTTGCTTATCTAAGATTCCAGCGCATGCTTGCGCGCAGTGTAGATGGCATAACTGCCGTGAATCTAAGTATCTTACAGCAGCTGCTTCCCGGCAAGATATCGCCCAAAAAGCATATCGTTTTGCCCAATTATCCCGTTGCCGGAGTTTGGGACGGTGATCAAGATATCCCGCACTCTCTCAGCGATCTCTGCAAGATGAATTTCGACCTGATCTATATAGGCGGAATCAGCAAAGATAGGGGCATCCTGCAGTTGCTAAAAGCCGCTACTTTGCTCAAAAAAGACTTTCCCTTGCTCAAGATTCTCATCGTGGGTAGATTTGCCAATGAGAAGATTCAGCGTGAGTTCAACAGTAGCGTAAGTAATTATAATCTCAATAGAACGATATTCTATCAAGAGTGGGTTCCGCTGGAAAAAGTGGGGCTTTTGCTGAAGCGTTCGCGCTTTGGGATCTGGTTTTTCAATCCCTCAAATTGGCGCATGCCTCAGCATCTTCCGCTTAAGGTTTTGGAATATTTTGCAGCAGGCTTGCCGGTGATTTCGATCAAGTCTTCCTTGATGCAAGGGCTGATCTATCATAATGATCTCGGTGCACTTAGCCCCAGTTTCCGTGCGAAAGATATTGCGCTGACCATCCTCAAGATGCTCAGGCTGACTGACAAAGAATATGCCGAGATGAGCGCGCGTTGTTTGGAGATTTCAAACACCCGCTTCGTGTGGGAAAGCCTTGAGCCGGCGCTATTTGGACTGATTGATCGATTCTCATGAACATACTTTATATCAGCTATTTCTATCCGCCTTTGGGAGGGCCTGCTTCGCTAAGAAACCTCAAAAGTGTGAAATATCTCACGGAGCGCGGGGCAAAGATTACGCTGCTCACGGTGGGACAAATTCAGTATTCTTATGAAGATGAGAGCCTGGTGCAAAGCTCGCTGGCAGAGCGCATTATCCGCGTTCCTTCTTGGGATCCGATGTCGCTTTTGCGTCGTTTTAGTAGAGGTGAAGGCACGTCATCTGAGGCGATCTATAAAAAGAGTCCGGAGAGGCTCAAACTCTTTGTGCGCCGCTTGTTTATGATCGATGATAAAGAGCTTTGGCTTCCTAATCTATTTATGAGGGCATATCGCGAGCTGAAAAGTGAAGATTATGACATGATATATGTGTCTTGCGGGCCTTTTTCATCTGCTTTGGTGGCGTGGATCTTGGGGCGCATCTTTGGCAAAAAGCTGGTGATTGATTATAGGGATTATTGGACTCTTCTCTCGGATTATGATCTCTTTGGAAGTGTGCTCAAACGCAGATTAAATCGTGCTTTGGAGAGGAAGATACTGCGCTCGGCGGACTTCGTGGTTTCGGCGACATCCGGGATTCTTGATGAGCTTATAAGTGAGTTCGATCCCGCATTGCCATCGCGCAGCTATGTGCTTTATAATGGGCACGATGAAGAAGATTACAGCGGCTTACCTTTTGCCTCGCCGGATGAGCAGTATTTCACGCTCAGCTATTTCGGTGCGCTCTATGCGCGGCGTAGCCTGAAATATCTGTATCAGGCAGTAGCAAAGCTCGAAGAGGAGAATGTGTCTCAAAAGCCCATCCGCATACGCCTTTACGGAAGCTTCAATCATGATGCGATGCGTGAGGTAGAGGAAAGCGGTATTGCGGACAAAATCGAGATCATTCCGCCTATGAGCCACAGTGAAGCGCTCTTTGAAATGCAGAAATCCGATGCGCTGATTCTTATCATAAATAGCAGTAGTCCAAGGGGGACGCTCACCTCTAAAGTCTTTGAATATCTGCGTCTCGGCGTGCCGATTCTTGCGCTCGTTCCCAAAAATAATGAGGCGGCGGAGCTTTTGGTGGAATGTGGGGCAAAATATATCGCGGCAATGGAATCTATGTCGTCGATAGAGGCGTGTTTGAAAGAGATGATAGGGGAGAATCCGGGCAGGCAAGAGCCGAGCGCTCAGTTGGCGAAATATGAACGTCGCAGGCAGGTGGGAGAGCTATTTGAGAGGCTTGATGAGTTAGTTAGTTCGTAGTTGCTTGGTTCTTAGTTTTAGTGTTCAGGGCAGTTTCATTCGCATAAATTCGCGGTAAAATCCCCGCTTTTCTACCCCAAATCGCAATCTTTTAAAATAAAACTATTGACAGAATAATGTCATCCTCATATATACTACCAGATTAAATAATAAGGAAATATCATGGCACGGCTTTTTGCAAAAGACTATCACGAGCGCTCCAACAGCTGGTTTTTCAATCATGCTGTCATCGTGTTTGAAGAAGGAGACCTTTGGCATTGGCACACTGAGGATGAATCAGGAAATATCCTCATGCGCTTTTATCCCACGGAAGAAAAGCGTTCGCATTTCAGTGAATGGGTAGAGCTTTTATATGATGCCAAAGCTGGCAAGATCAAAGAGTTCCAATGCGCTGAATGCGGTCAAGACGAGGGCTGTCGCCACTTTCTCTCCCTTTTGCTTTATGCCTATAACCATATTTCCGACGACATCTTCAAAGAGGAGATCATACAGACGGGCGATGGAGACAGCCTGCGTGGGTCAAATCGCCTTTTGGATAGTATATCCGGTGCATACTTTGAGATTGAGGGCATATATAATCCTAAGCAAAGCAAGGTTCGCGTATATCATCGCGGCTTTGACGGGATAGACCTTTCTGCTTATGCCAAATATCTTTGCGGAACAAATCCTAAAAAACTTAGCTTCCCCGAAGACGAGCTTTTTGATGAAAACCTTAAGAGCTTTATCGCTCATTTGGAGGAAGTTCGCTCGGCGTATAGTAGGAAGAACAACTTTTGGTCACTGAATAAGCCTGACTTTGCCGGTCTTTTGGTGAGGATGAAACCGCTTTCTACGCGGCTGATTATCCGCGAGACCAATGAAGAGCTGGTATTTGCAAAAAATCCCTTTGAACTCTCTTTGCGCATTGAGCCTGCAGGCAAGAGTGCATTCAGGCTCAGCGCTGTTCTTGTCGATGAGCTTTCTGCCATCTATTCCGGCTATCCTGCATGGCTGTTTTTCCGCAACAAGGCTTATGAGCTTTACTTGCCTTTCACGAACGAGGTGATAGATAAGATATTTGATGGCAATATGTTGCTCAATGATAAAGATCTCGTGTTCTATCGCACAATCGTGCGCGATCAGCTTGCTCAAAAGAATATATATCTTGATTTTGATAAGGATATAGTCCTGCCGCAGATCATCAGCACTCCGCCAAAGAGTCGCTTATATATCAAGGCTTTAGGCGAAGATATCCTGCTGGAAGGCGCGCTGATCTATGATGAAATGTATGAGATTCCGCTCTCGCATCTGCGTTTCGGGAAGCCGCTCATCTATGCAAAGCCTCATAAACATGATGAGGCAATGTGGTTCTATCTGCCTTACGCTCTTGAAGATAAGGTGAAGCGTTTGCTTAGGGCGCTGCCGCCTCCCGAGACGGATAGATTCGAGCAAAAAGCACAGCTGCTCTACACTCCCAATCGTTTTGAATATCTCAAAGAGGCGATATTCCAGATTGATGATCAAGAGTGGGATATCCGCGTGGCAGACGAACTAAGTAGTAAGTTTATCACTAAGATACGCCTTGAAGTAGAGTTTGAGATAAGTCGCACGGAAGACATAGATTGGTTTAGTTATAACGTGTCTTATAGACATAAAGACCTACGCTTTTCGCATGAGGAGCTGAAGGCTTTCTTCCGCTCAGATGAGGAGTTTTTGCACACAGTGGACGGGCGTATATTCTATATCACCAATCCGCAGATCTTTAGCGAGATCGAAAAGCTGGTCTCAAAAAGCGAAGAAGACATTGATAACGTGTATCGTGCGCGCATACGTAGCTTGCCGTATTATCAGCGTTTACAAGAAGAGAATCCTGCATTCCGCATCTATGGAGATGACTTTGTTCAGGCTATGTTCCGCGATCTCAAACGTCGTCGTCTGGATGAAGAAGTTCAATTGCCGCTCAATCTGCAGCGCGTCTTGCGTGGCTATCAGAAGTCAGGCATAGCATGGATCAAGATGTTGCAACACTATGGTTTAAATGGTATTCTTGCCGACGAGATGGGCTTGGGGAAAACCATTCAGGCGCTTGCCATGATTGCAGCCACTCCGGTTGAAAGCACGAGCATAGTGATTTGCCCTAAGACCCTGCTCTACAACTGGGCGGCGGAGATAGAAAAGTTCCATACAAACATCAGTTTTGCCATTGTTGAAGGCACAAAAGAGCACAGGCAAGAGATACTGCAGAGCCCCAATATTCGCCTCTTTCTGATCGGCTATTCCATGGTTCTCAGCGAGCTTGAAGTGCTTAAAGAGATGGACTTTGAGTGGATAATATTGGATGAAGCGCAAAACATCAAGAATGTCTCTGCGCAACGCACTTCAGCCATTAAAAAGCTGAGCGGAAAGCACAGGCTCGCGCTTTCGGGAACTCCCATAGAAAATAACGTTACCGAGCTTTGGAGCATCATGGATTTCCTCATGCCGGGCTATTTAGGAACTCTGCCGCGCTTTAAGCGCAGATTTGCTCAAAGCGAGGATAATAGTGAGGCGCGTGATGGCTTGCACAGACAGGTTTTGCCCTTCCTTTTGCGTCGCGTGAAGAAGGACGTCCTGCTGGAACTGCCGGATAAGCAGGAACAAATAGCCTGGGCGGCGATGAATCCCTTGCAGGAAAAGCTATACTTGCAAATACTCGATGATGTGAAGCGTAAGCTCATGCCGGGAAGCCAGGAAGAGATGAGCTATGTGCATATCCTTGCTGCGCTTACTAAGCTCAGGCAGGTTTGTAATCATCCGCATTTGGCAAATCCTGATATATTGCCCAAGCCGGAGCTTTCCGCGAAGTTAGAGCTGCTGTTGGAGCTCGTTCAGGATGCAATCGGCGGTGGACATAAGATACTCGTTTTCTCGCAGTTCGTGCAAATGCTAAAGATCATCAGGAAGGTATTTGACGAAATGGGAATCAAATACAGCTATTTGGACGGGCAGACTAAGGATAGGGCAGGGGCGGTGCAGAGCTTTGAAGAAGATGAGAGCATCCGTGTATTTCTCATCAGCCTGAGAACGGGGGGAACGGGGCTGAATCTCACTGCGGCAGATACCGTGATACTCTATGACCCGTGGTGGAATCCCATGGTGGAGAACCAAGCCATAGACCGCGCGCATCGCATTGGACAAACCAAGAAGGTGCAGGTCTATAAACTCATCACAAAAAACAGCGTGGAAGAGAAGATCATCTCATTGCAAAAGAATAAGTTGGATATGTTTTCTCATGTTATCGAGGGCGGCGCCGCATCACTGAAAGCAATGAGTATAGACGATCTTCGTAGCCTCTTTGATTGATCATTTAACTTACACAAAAAGCCTGCAAGTCTCTTGATAGACCCGCAGGCTAAATATCTTTATCTATATTAACTTAGGGCTTGGGAAAGATGCGTGCCCAATCCGGCTCGACCATGTCATCGGCACCAAAGCCGTGATACTTTCCGTCGTCTCCGTCAAACCAGAGCTTGCGCCCTTCGCCCACGGGATTGTCCTTGGTTGCCACAGCCATGATGATCTTGAAAGGCGAAACATGGACGTAGCGGTTTTCATCAACATTCTTCAGCTTTTCTACCATCTCGGTAGTGTATATTTCAGAGGATTTCCAAGCAACAGCAAAGTTCCAGTTCTTTGATATCGATGCTTTGAGGTTCAGTTCGCTGAGCGCTTTTTCCACATCGAAGCCACCGGCGCTTTCATGGGTTTGCCAATAGGCTTCCACATAGTCTTTCATCTTTGAAAGTGCATCAAAAACCGCTTCTTCACGCTGTGTCCTTTGCATATCACGCACACGGGGAACCACGAGAATGAGCGCGACCACTATCACGATCAACGCCGCAAGAATATAGTATTTAACACGAGATTTATTGTTCTTTTTAGCCATTTCTGACTCCTTGATTTATGTGATAGCTTAGCTTTTCGATAGATAAAAAACAGTCAAGAACAATCTTTTAAATGGCTGGGTGGTAAAGCCAAAAAGTATCCCCCTTGGCTATTAACCTTCTCTGCGTGCTTGATGAATCTGTCAACCACAAAAGGCGGAATGACGGGCACAG
>DUNQ01000073.1 GCA_012839325.1 Candidatus Cloacimonadota bacterium | reverse complement strand
TTCGGCAGTTTCGAGAGCGAAGGGGAATCCGCTATCATCAAAGCTGAACAGAGCTGCGTTTGTGCCTGTGATTTCCACGTCGGTTGCACCGAGCTGTAAGGTTCCGCCACCAACATTCATGACAGTGACGTTCTTAACATCGCTTTCGGCGTCAAAGAAGATGGTGCCAAAGTCGATATTGTCGGGGAATACGCTAATCACGGGGTTATCCGGAACATCGCCAAAATACATTCTGATATTGGGATGTGCTGCCATCAGCGTTCCTAAGGGAGGATCGGCAGGATTTGGGATAATGGAATCGCTTTGACAGCGAATACTGCGTCCCGTGGTGCTGGGGGTATTATAGAAGAATCTGGTGCTTGCATCGTAGCCGGACTCGCTTTCTCTAACGGCGATAACGAGGTTATCATCTCCGTTATATACGAAAGGCAGGTTCAGCTCAATCTCAATCCACATTTCTTCCGCAGGAATATCTACAAAGCCTTGATATACTTGAGTAAGATTATCAACGTCAATCCAATCTGAAGTAGTATCAAAAGCGGTCTTATCAGTGTGTCCCATGAAAATGGTCCACTGACTGGTATTCGGAGCTGCGCCCGCACCATTCCAGTGATATGCTACTTTCTCTATCTGACGACCTTCGGTCATGATTTCGTCTGCCATATAGAGCATTTGAGCATAGGAATAACCGTAGAAAGTGTTTACAGGCATATTGTTATTTGCAGTGCCATCGCCAATGACTACTAAGCCATCGGGCAAGATATTTGCACTGAGTTCTACTTCATATTCATCACCGTCGTAGCTGATGATAAGAGTAGCAGAAACGAGGCCTTCCACTGTTCCGGTTACATATACGGGAACAAAGACGTTCTCGCCGGTTTCCAGGGAAACGGGGAACACATCTTCATCAAAGCTGAACATTGCAGCATCAGTACCTGTGATCTCAATATCGTTTGCTGTGAGATCGAGGAAGCCGCCGCCTTGGTTCATGATCATGACGTTTCTGGGGCCTACTTCTGCGCCAAAGATGGCTTCGCCAAAGTCAATGCTTTCGGGTGAATAGCCAAGAACGGGGTTTTCAGCCACATCGCCGAAATACATTCTGATATTGGGATGTGCAGCTGTAAGCGTTCCTGTGGGAGGGTTTTCCGGATCGGGAACTATGCTGTCGCTTTGGCAACGCAGAGAACGTCCGGTTGTGCTGGGGGTGTTATAGAAGAATGCTGCGTTACCATCGTTACCGGCGTGGGTTTCACGAACTGCGATAACAAGGTTGTCCTCTCCGTTATACACGAAGGGCATATTCAGCATGATTTCGATCCACATGTTTTCTGCAGGGATATTAACTGTGCCCTGATAAACTTCTGTGAGTTCGTCTATATCAATCCAGTCGGTGGTGCTGTCAAAAGCATCCTTGTCTGTGTGTCCCATGTAAATAGTCCACTCGTCGCTGCTTACGCCTGCTGCAACACCGTTCCAGTGATATGCAACTTTCTCTATCTGACGGCCTTCGGTGAGAATCTCGTCAGCTCTATAGAGCATCTGGGCATAAGAATAGCCATACCAGACGTTGACGGGCATATAGTTATTTGCAGTGCCGTCGCCAATGACTACTAAGCCATCGGGTAATACGTTTGCACTGAGCTCAATGTCAAAATCCTCGCCGCCAAAACTGATCGTAAGCGTTGCCGTAGCAGGACCTTCGATAGTTCCGATAAGTGTGACGGGGATAGTCATCGTTTCTGCAGAGCCTATTACCAGCGGGAAAATACTGCTGTCGTAGTCAAACTGAGGAGAGCCGCTGAGGCTGACATCAGATGCTGCGATTGTGAGGCTTCCGCCGCCGATGTTTGAAAGGCTGATGTTTCTGGGGCCTATTGTGGCGCCAAAGATTGCTTCGCCAAAGTTGATGCTTGCAGGGCTCACAGCAAGTTCCGGGTCACCGGTAAGCTCGCCAAACTGCATCATGATATTAGGACGATTAGCGTTTCTGACTCCCTGAGTAGTGGGAGGATTATTGTCTGCTTGCCAATAGATGTGCTTATTTGTATTGCCGCTTGTGTAGGTGAATCTCTCGGTTGCATTTCCCCCGCCGCCGCCATAGTTAACTTCTACGGCAACGAGAAGGTTTCCGCCGGTGTAGATAAACGGAGCATCAAAATCGAACACATGCCAACCGGTTGCGGTGAAAGTATAATCACCTTCTGAAACGAGAACCATGTCTTCAACCATATCGTCGAAGAGTTGTTGTGTCACTTCAGTTTCATCGATTGTGCCGATATAGATTTTATAGGGAACCGGTACAGAGCCGGCAACTGTGCATTCCCAACCAATGCCTTCTATAGCACCGATTGCGCCGACATCTTCGAAAGGATAGACGGCAGCTGAGCGCTCAAAGCCATAGAGATGGCCAAAAGGATAGCGCTGCTCAAGAGTTCCGTCTCCAACGATAACCATGCCTTCAGGATTGGCATCAAAGCTCCATGTGGGAACATCTGTCTGATCGCCGTTATCGTTATAAGGTACTACTTTCCAGTAGTAAGTTACTTCTTCACCGAGGTCTGTAAGCTCATAAGAGCTTACATCGCCAAGGTCTGCGATGAATGCGGGAGGATTGGAGGTTCCGGCATAAAGCTTATATCCGGTAGGGAATCCGCCGCCATCAGCCCAGCTAAGGGTGACGTTTTCAGCAACAACCAAACCGCCATCTGCGGGTGCAACAAGAGTTGCAGCATTCGGGGGATCGACTTGGGGGCTTGCTAAGATTGTATTAGGACGACTTGTGGACATTGTTCCGGCAATTGGAGGCTCCGGGAAGCTGTTGTCCTGATTTTTGTAAGCAGCCACATTGCTCATTGAGTGTGATCTGAAATTAGGATAGCCGGTTACATAGTTGCCATCTCTGTTTTGCCAGACCATTTCAATACCGCTTGAACCATCGTAGGGGAAAGGACTATCAAAAGTAATATAAGTCCATCCTCCTCCGTCAAAGGTAATGTCGCCATCATAAACGAGGGTAAAACCATCTGGGGAGATCATTTGTGCATCATCATATTCTGTCAAATCTGTATGACGTATATAGATATACTGATCTTCCATGAGATAGTTAACCGGCGAGTTTGATATCTCAAAGCCGATTGAGATTAAGCCCTCGGGGCTGTTAAGGCCTGCAGCAGCGAGTTCTGCCGCGGTGTAAATGAACTTGCTCGTACTATAGTCCCAAAGAACAGTAAAAGGCACGTTGCTTTGGGTCATTGTGCCATCACCAATCTGGTAGGTGGCAGCAAAGCCAAAGCTAATTGCCAATATGAGCAAGAACAACAACATGTGTTTTCTCATGTTTTCTCCTTGATTTGATTTTCAAATTGAATTAAAGATATAAAATGGTATTCTGAAGAAGGGCTCTAACAGATCAAAAAATTACACATCCTGTTGTTTTATTTTATTGCCTCAATGCTAATTGCTTAAGGCTTTGCGGTCATCTTTTATCAGACCAAGATTCTTGTAAAGCTAAAAAAACGATAATAGAACGTGGATGTGATCAGGCTTTCAGGTAAGTTGTTGACCCTGTTAAACTTATTTTAATGAAATTAATTTAAAGAAAAGAGGAAAGTCGCCGTATGAAAAAAGGGGAAACTACCGATGTTGTGGCAATTTCCCCCCATATTAAAGGCAGTTATCAGGCTTCTTTCTTGCCTACTGCTGCTACATATATCACGAATTCTTCTTTGCCGTCGAAGCCCAAGGTCTCGTTCATGGCTTCATCCAAGAACGCGCCTATCATGCAGGCTCCGGCGTCGATATTTTCAGCTGCGAGATGCAGGTTTTGGCCTACGTGTCCCGCATCAAGATAGAGATAGCGATAGCCGCGCTGTCCATAACGCCACGAGGTTCTGTATGGCACGGCGCTGAAGATGAAGTTTACCGCAGAGTTTGCAATCATTTCCTGCCTGAGGCATCCTTCGTAGATCTTTTGATGGATCTCGGCACCTTCTTCTATGAGGATGAGGCAATGCTTGATGGGATGATAGTAGTAGAGACCCGGCTTGAGTCCTTCTACCATGCGGATTTCGAGATAGGTTTCTAGGGGATGGCGGCTTCCGGCGGAGGGGACATTCCTGAAGGTGAATTCCGAGCGCTCATTTGAACGATAGTCGCGCGACCAGCTTGTGCACCAAAGCAGGAAGGAAAGCTCTTCCATGCTGAGTTTTTCAGAGCTATATTTACGCAGACTGCGACGCTCTCCTACCACCTTTTGTAGGCTCTTTTTGTCGAACTTGAGCGTGCCTACCGCGGGAAGAGGTTGAAGATCTCCGCTACGCGCTTTGATGGCATCCGGACGCGTCTTGCCCAGCTGTTGATCGCTTTTGCCGGCATATACATAGCGCGTGAGAAACACGAAGTCTTCGCCAATGTGTCTTGCCTTGGGTTTGCGCGCCTCAATTTCTTTTAGGGCAGGGATGCAAGAGATCTCCATATCGGCGATATCTTCCAGAGTTGCGCCTGTGAGCTCGCTGATCTCTACATCACTGTAACCTCTTGTTTTATAATATAGATAGTCAAAAGTTCTAATAGTCAAAACATCCTCCTTATATGGCTTATAACAGTTTGTTTAGTCCTCTTTCTTTGATGATATCCACGATGTGGCGAACGTCTTCACTGCGCTCTTTGGGGCAGATAAGTAGCGCATCCTCGGTATCGATGAGGCAGATGTCGTCGAGCCCGATGATGGCGATGAGTTTGTCGCTATCGATATAGTTGTTTTTGGCATCCAGCGCGATGATCTCGGACTTGCTGTGATTTTGATCTTCGTCTTTGGAAGCAAGCTGAGACAGAGCCTTCCAGCTGCCCACATCGCTCCAGCCGAGGTCTACGGGGATGCAGAAGCGCTTCTCGGCTTTCTCCATGATTCCCTTATCGATCGGCGTGCGCGGCATTTCTTTATAGAGCTCGGAGATATCGGCATCAAAGCCTTCTTTTTGCCACTTATCGGCTATCTTTTCCACGGTCTGATAAAGCTGAGGCTGATGGGTCTCAAAGGCATCCATGATGGTGGAAAGCTGCCAGCAAAACATACCGCTGTTCCAATAGAATCCGCCTTGATCCAAGAATGCCTGCGCTGTGTCTAAGTCCGGCTTTTCTTTGAAGCGAAGCACGGAGTTCAGCCCCTCTTCAATCTCTTCACCTGCTTCGATATAGCCATATCCCGTAGCAGGATAATCCGGCACTATTCCAAAGGTGATCAGCCCATCTAATTTCGCTTTTTCGGAGGCAAAGCGCATGGCTTCTTCAAATGCCTTTTCGTCTTTGATATCGTGATCAGCGGGCAGGACTATCATAGGCGTATCTTTGGCATAGCGATCTTTGAGATACCACACACTGAGCGCGATGCAAGGCGCCGTGTTCATGCCAAAAGGCTCGATGATGATGTTTTCCTTGGGCAGATGGGGGAGATGATCTTGAATCAGCGAAACCTGACTCGCTGCGGTGACGATATAGATGTCTTTGATATCCATCAGCGGGCTGAGTCTATCAACTGTGAGCTGTATCATACTACGCTCTGTGGAAACACTAAGAAACTGTTTAGGATAGGCTTGGCGGCTCTTTGGCCAAAATCTTGTGCCGGCTCCTCCGGCCATTATTAGGGCAATCATTCTTCTTTCTCCAAAGTTTTATCTTTCAATGATGCGGGTATCTTTCGGATAGCTAAACTTCCAGATATCCGGCGAGATTCCGCGATTGAGTTTGATTGAATTAAAGCGGTAGTGCACGGTATTTCCGCTTTTGTCTTGATAAGAGAGTTCTCGCGCAAGTCCGCTTTCGTCGAGAACCGCCGTGATACTCACAAATTGTCTATCATTATGCGGAATTAGCTGAATCTTGGTAGTGTGCTTTCCTTTTGAGAGGATGGAAACCTCACTTTTACCCCAATATTCTTGCAAGATCTCTATGGGGTTCATTTGGCTGAACTCGGGCAAGATGGCGCTTTTGAAGAGGGTTTTAGAGCTTTCTTCATAGAGCTCTGCCTTGTTGTTTGCGATATAGAGTCTTTGCCGCATGGGCGTAGAATAACTAAGCAGCAATCTATCTTTCTCGAAGTAGAACTTTCCTTTGTATTCAATGCTTTTATCCATGGCGGCGAAGTGGTTATTTTGAGTGATATCCGCTTCAAAACAGTTGATTTTCTGGTAGCGAGCATTCATCTTTTGATAGAGCTCGGTGGTGTTTGCGCCCAAGTGCAGCGCAAATAGGATGAGCAGGATGAGATTAATCTTCTTCATGTAATACTCCGATATTGATGAGATCTTCAAGTGTTGCGATTACATCGCGGGATTTGCTGCCTAAGTGAGGGCCAACTACTCCCGCTCTTTCCAACATGTCTATGAGTCTGCCGGCGCGAGCATAGCCTATCTTGAAATGACGCTGCAGCATGGATACGGAGGCAGTATTTGCTCTCACGATGGTGCGCGCTGCTTCGGGGAAAAGCTCGTCGTCCCAATCAAAGCTACCCGCTCCAAAGCCTTCGGCATCGCTCTTGATTTGAAAGCTTTGCCTGGGTTTGGGTTGCATGGCGAGATAGTCGTTCACGCGTGTGATTTCGCTATCCGAGACGTAGGCTCCATGTATTCTTTCCAGATCGCCCTTGCCAGGAGGGATGAAGAGCATATCTCCGCTGCCCAAAAGCTTCTCTGCGCCGATGTTATCGAGGATAACACGACTGTCCACACGAGTGGAAACCTGGAAGGCGATACGAGCAGGGAAGTTTGCTTTGATGAGCCCTGTGATGACCTTGATAGAGGGTCTTTGCGTGGCGAGGATGAGGTGTATGCCCACAGCTCTTGCCATCTGAGCCAAGCGTGTGATGGGCATCTCAATATCCTTGCCGCTGGTCATGATGAGATCCGCAAATTCATCTATCACGATCACGATATAGGGCAGCTTTTCTATCTCTTCATCGCTCTTGCATTTCTCGTTGTAAGTTGTTATATCGCGGACTTTTGCTTCTTCGAACATAGCTAGGCGACGCTCCATCTCTTTCACGCTCCAATACATGGTTTCTTGCGCGCTATCGGGATCCGTGATGACTTCGCCGATGAGGTGGGGGAGATTGGCATAGCCGGAGAGTTCTACACGCTTAGGATCTATCAAGATTAAGCGAACTTCATCGGGGGTGGTGCGCATTATCAGGCTCATGAGGATGGTATTGATACACACAGATTTACCGCTACCCGTGGCGCCAGCGATGAGTAGGTGGGGCATGCGCGCGAGATCCGCAACTATTGGCTTACCGGCTATATCTTTACCGAGGCCGAAAGCAAGGCGGGACTTATGTTTGCGCATATCTTCACTGAGCAGCAGATCTCTGAGATAGATCATATCACGCGTGGGATTTGGAATCTCTATTCCCACGAGGCCGCGTCCCGGAATGGGCGCTTGAATGCGTATAGATTTTGCCTTGATGGCAAGCGCTAAGTCGTCTGCAAGAGAGGCGATACGGCTCACTTTCACTCCTGCTGCGGGCTCCAGCTCATATTGCGTGATGATAGGCCCGATATTTACATTCTTGACCTCAACTTCGATATTAAACTCCGCCAGTTTATCTTGCAAGAGCGCACTCGTCTCAATAATCTGCTCTTCTATTTGGCTTCTATCTTTATCGCTGAGCTTGATGGGGCTCTCCAAGAAAGCCTCGATAGAGGGCATCTGATACTCTCGCATCTCGCCTTCTTCATCCTCTATTTCTACAGATTTGGGCTGAGGTTCGGGCGGGCTTTGCTTCACTTCGCTCTTGATCACTTTTGGCATAGCGGAGGCATCCTGATGGTCTTTGATTCTGGGTCGGCTCTCTTCCGGCGGCAAGGGCGGCTCTTCATTGGTGTGAACTGTCACTTGCGGCTTATCTTTGTGGCGTTGTAGGCGCAACTCTTTGCTGCGGCGGATGTTTTCTATCATGAGCAAGAAAAGCTCCTTGATCTTTCGCCAATCAAAGATGAGGATGAGGGTGAGGGCGGCTCCCGCAATGAGGATAATGATGCTGCCAATATCCTTGAAAATGGCGTGTAGAGCGCGATAGAGCCCAAAGGGAAGTATTCCGCGAGAGAGGCCTTCCATCTTGGGTGTAAATATACTTTGGATAAACAAGAGAGCCAGTGCCAAAAGCGGCGTCCAGCTTAGATTCGTGGTCTTTTCGGGATTGATAAAGAAATCGAAAGAGGCAACGATGAGCAAGAGCGACAGAGCCAAAGCCAACCAATAGCCAAAGAGCCAAATGCTTACATATCCGAAGATTATCCCAAAGATGCCTATGGGATTGTAGGTCTCACCTTTGGCGGCAGAAAACCAATCCCACAGCCCGCCGCTCTCTTTTAAAACTTGCATGTCTTTTTCTATGGAATCAGCACCGCTTGCCAGGGAAATCATGAGAAGCAGCGCTAAGATGGTCAAAACAGCTGTTACAAAGCGTTTATTACGCCTTGTTTTGGCCTGCTGAGCTTTGATGTCGGCCTTGGTCTTTTTCTTTGATTTAACTCTCTTTTTTGCCACTTCTATATCTCTCCTTTAAACGTTGAAACGAATACGCAATAAGTCTCCATCCTGCACGATATACTCTTTACCTTCGAGGCGGAAAAGACCCTTTTCACGAAGCGCCTTCTCGCTGCCGTGAGTGTCTAACTCTGTGAAATTAAAGCATTCTGCACGGATGAAGCCACGCGCGATATCTGTGTGTATCTTTCCAGCCGCTGCCAGTGCATTACTGCCTTTGCGAAGAGTCCAAGCATGAACCTCTTTCACACCTGCCGTAAAGAAGGAAATCAAACCCATGAGGCTATATGCCAACATGCTGACCCTATCTCTGATAGAGCCTTCAATTCCCAGATCTTCCATAAATAGAGCGGCTTCATCTTCTTCCAGCAAACTGAGTTCGGCCTCGAAAGAGCCGGCAATGGCCTCTGCTACAAAGCCACGTGCACGAATCTGCTCCAAGGCCTCATTGTGCTTTGTAAAATCATCTTCGCTTACGTTCAGTAATACTAATACCGGTTTATCGGAATAAAACTGCAAACCGCGTATCGCCTGCTCTTCTTCAGAAGCAAGATCCAGGTCGCGTATCGCCTTATTTTCCTGCAGATTAGTAAGTATCATCCGCAGAGTCTTTTCTTCTATCTGAATGGCAGCCGTTTTCACGCCGCGTTTATAGCTCAGTTCGATGCTTTCCAGCCTTGTTTCCACCAAGACCATATCGTTGAGAATCATCTCATCCGTGAAGCTTTCCAGATCGCGCAGGGGATCCATCTCACCATGCAGGCTATCCAGCTCTGCATCGGGAAAGCCGCGCAAGATAAGCGCAAATGCTTCGCTATTTTTGATGCTCGCAATCAGGCGCGGATCGGGGCTATCATCCGGCTTGCCGAAGATGCCGGGGAAGTCGTGAAATTCGATGTTTGCATAAACTGTTCTTTTGAGATCATATATCTCGCTAATTCGCTGAACTCTATCGTCATAAACGGTGACGATACCGATATTTTCCTCATCTGCCGGCGGGAGATATTTATCTACTACGATCTCTGAGCGTGTCAATGCGTTAAAGATCGTTGTTTTCCCGCTTTTTGGAAGTCCGATAAGGGCTATTTTCATGTTATATCCTTAAATGTTTTTATTTTGTTTTAAATTTACAGATCTATATAAGGCGCGAACCTCGTTTTCTAAGAGCGGACGCCATCGCCCCGAAGGGAGACTGTCCAGCCTGATGGTGCCGAATTGCACGCGACGCAGGTTTTTCACAGAGCTATCCACGGCGGCTATCATGTTCCGTATCTGCCGCTTGCGTCCTTCGGTTATGATGATGCGCAGCTCCATGGCTTCCTCGCCTTTGCCTTTTACATACACTTTTGCAGGCAAGCTCATGCGGCCTTCTATCTCCACACCCTTGCGCAGCGCATCAATCTGAGCTTTTCTAAGCGGTGGCTCCACCCTCACTCTATAGGTCTTTTCTATCTCGAAAGAGGGATGCGTGAGCCTGCGGATCAGCTCTCCATCGCTGGAAAAGAGTAATAGGCCTTCGCTGGCTTTGTCCAAACGCCCGGCATAGGGGAGGCTCTTGAAACCCTCGGGAAGCAGGTCATATACGGTCTTGCGATTATATTCATCGCTTTGTGATACCACATAGCCGGAAGGTTTGTTCAGGATCAGATAAAAGTCATCTTCCGGCAGCTTGAGCAGCTTGCCCTTATAGCGTATCTCGTCGTTCTCTGTATCTACTCTGTAGGCTAAGTCCGTGCATTTCTTACCATTTACGAAGATAAGGCCGCCTGAGATGAACTCTTCCACCTTGCGCCTGCTGCCCAGTCCGCATTTTGCCAAGTATTTATTAATTCTCATTTTCCAATATTACCATGCCTCTAAAGTATTTTTCACCACTTGCTGAAATACTTTCTTAAATATCTCGCCGAGCGCCTCGTCTTTGGTCTCAAATCTTGCGGTGCTGCCATCGGCAACTTTATAATATTCAGACACTCTCAGCGCGCTATTTTTGAATATATCCTCGTTTTGGCTTAAATCCGTGAAAATAATATCAAAAACGATGGATATCTGATAATCCTGAACTTGATTTGCCGCGTTGTAGCTATAGATTTTTTCTTCAAAAGAAATTATTTTTCCTTCTATCACACAATCCGGATTTGCGGTCACAAGTTTGAGTCTGCCATCATTGCGGATGGCGAGGCTGATATCGGCTAAAGCCTTGTCCTCTATAGCGAACTCGGCACTGCGATTTTCAAAAGTATCCATCTGAATCGTCTTTAAATGCGGATAAGCATTTGAATAAACCGAGTAATAACAGCCGCTAAAAAGGCTAAAAATCAGGGAGAACAAAATAAATTTCTTGACCATATTGCTATATGCAAAAAAAACTTGTATCCTTGTCAAGTTAAACCTTAAATTATAATTTGAAAAGAACACTATCTTTAGTTTCTGAGGAGGTAAACAGTGGCTAAGAAGTATATAACGATAGCCGAAACTGCAAAAAGATTAAAAGTCTCGGACAGAGTTGTCCAAGAGATGATCAACAGTAAGATTTTTGAATCCAAACTCGTGGGTAAAAACATGAGAGTGGACGAAGATTCGATGAATGAATGGCTGGATAACCTCAACGAAGTAGATGAGAAAATGCTTGCGTTGAAAAGAGTTATCTGCCATTTTGAAGAGTATATGCGCGATGAAAACGTATTCCTGGATTTTCATGCGGAAAACAAATATGATGCTATCCGCATCTTGAGCGAAAAGGCGAAAGAGCTGAAGCTTGTGCGCGATGCACGCTGGCTTTATGAAGTAGTGGTGGCTCGCGAAGAGCTGATCTCAACCGCTATCGGTGATGGAGTAGCGCTCTTGCACCCTCGCCATTTGCATCCTTCCAAGATCAAGGTTCCCACGATTCTTTTTGGACGCAGCGATGAGGGAGTGGATTTTGACGCGCCGGATAATAAGCCCGTAAATATCTTCTTTATGTTGCTCTTACACAATGATAAGCAACACCTTTTCTCGCTCTCATACATCTCCAAATTGATCGCAAAACCCGGCGTGCTGGATATGCTGCTCAATGCTAAAACCACCGACGAAATCCATACAGCGCTCACCGAAACCATGGAAGATAAAGAGTAATGGCAAAAGTCCGCATCATTCTCGGCAGTAAAAGTGATCTTGAAATCTGTAAGCCGATTGAAGAGATTTTAAGCGAATTCGGCGTGGAAAACGAGCTCTTTATCAGCTCGGCTCATAGAAATCCGGAAAAGACTACAAAGCTCGCTACAGAGGCTGAAAAGGGCGGAGTGAAGGTGATCATTGCCTGTGCCGGACTCGCCGCACATCTTCCCGGAGTGGTGGCAGCGCAGACCACGCTCCCCGTGATAGGCGTCCCGATAGCGTCCGGTGCACTAAATGGGGTAGATGCGCTCTATTCCATTGCTCAGATGCCTCCCGGTGTGCCCGTGGCTTGCGTGGCAATTAATGGCGCAAAGAATGCCGCATACCTCGCAATACAGATGCTTGCTAATTCTGATGATGAATTAAGAGAGAAATATCGAGCCTATAAGGAAAGTCTCAAAGTTTGAGATAAGAGCCTAAACAAAATACTTTGTCCCCGAGTTCAGATATTCTGAGTTCGGGGTTTTTATTTGCGCTTGCTATTGCTTCCTCATTGGGTACAGCCCGTGTTCCGCTTATGATGTGCTCATGCCTATGACCATATCATGACCACATCATCACCGGAACCCAATAGGGGAGCGGTGTTCAGGGATGTGCCCTTATGAGAAGAAAAAGGAAGGCATATAATAATGCTAATATATTGTTATATAATTAAATAGCTGCTATGGTTGACTTTTGTTAGATGGTTTTATGATTTGGGGTAGATACTTATATCAAATAGCAAGGAAAGTCTTTTACTACAAACTTATGCACCGCTTCGGCGCCCATTTCATGCCATAGATATGTTTCACATGAAACAATGCAAGAATTTAGCACCGCAGAGATACCACCGATTGCGCTCAGATAGATGGCACCATGATCTTTTATTTCTTGCATTACATCTTCAGCGCGATCGCCTTTGCCTATCATTAGCTTTAAACCGGCTTGGAGAAGTCTGGGAGTATAATCGTCCATGCGAGAACTGGTGGTGGGACCTACCGCACCGCAGATATTGCCCTCGGCTTTGGGGGAGGGTCCGCAGTAAAAGATTACTGTTCTGCTTAGATCCAAGGGAAGCTCTTCGCCGCGATCTAAGATCTCAACCATTCTTTTGTGAGCTGCATCGCGAGCAGTATAAAGCTCGCCTGTAAGCAAAACTTTATCGCCGGGCTTGATATTTGCGATCTCTTCGGCATTGATGGGAAGATTGATTTTATGTATTCTCATTTTAAAACCTCAAAGTGCAGTGTCTGTGTGCATGGCAATCTATATTCACGGCTACCGGTAGGGAAGCGATGTGGCAAGGCGCGGTATTTATATGCACTGCCATGGCTGTGAGATCGCCGCCTAAACCTTGGATGCCGCAACCGCGTTTGTTTATGCCTTCCAATATCTTAGCTTCCATCTGGCTATATTGGGGGAGAAGATGGGGGAGGGCAAGCTTGCGCATCAAAGCACGTTTGGCAAGTAGCGGAGCTTGCTCGAAATTGCCGCCTATGCCTACCCCTATTACGAGGGGAGGACAGGGCTGACTTCCTGCGTTTACTACACCGTTGATCACATATTCTATGATATCATCGGCAGTGGTGGAAGGGGTAAACATCTGCATGAAACTCTTGTTTTCGGCGCCACCGCCTTTCTGGGCTATATGCAGGGTAAGGCTATCGCCGTGGGTGTGTTCTATATGTAAAATGGGAGGACTGTTGTCGCCACTGTTTTCGCGATTAAAGAGGGGGTCTTTATACATGCTTGCTCGCATGGGAAGACTTTTTTGAGCTGCTATAACGCCCTGTTCTATGGCTTCAAATAAGGTAGCGCCGATGATACGCACATTGTTTCCCAGTTCTGCGAAGACCACAGTCGTTCCCGTATCCTGGCATAGGGGCACCCTTGAAGCGGGGGAGAGTTCATGGTTTTGCACAAGGCTTTTCAGCGCATCTCGCACTATGGGAGAGTCTTCTTTATCCAGGGCTTCTTTGATAAGCTTCTTAACATCCTCATCACAATTAAGGCTTATTTCGCAGATCGCATCGCATACTTTTTGGGCGATTGTTTCATGTGAAACATACTTCATTATAGTCCTTTTTTCCTTTTACTGAGATATTTTAACATCATATCTTCTATCTTATCGTTTGTTGAAACGGGGTTATATTCCACTTGCATTTGGTGTGCTTGTTCTTTTAGATTGGCAAAAAAGCCTTGGTAGTTCTTCTGATATTCTGCTTTGATCTGCCAAGGATTGATAATGAGCTTTTCAGAGGTTTCGCTATCTATGAATTCGCTTTCACGCTTGAAATCGAACTCTTCTTCGCTCTTGTCGTAGAGGTGGAATACCAAGAGTTCATGCCCTTTGTTGCGAAAGTGTTTGAATGCGTGGATGATGTTTTCTTCATCGTCCAAGAGATCGCTGATGATTACCACGAGGCTTCGCTTCTTTATGCGCTCGCTTATCTTTTCTAAGGGTTTTGCGAGGTTAGTCTTCTTGCCGGCTTCGAGGCGGATGAGCCTGCCAAATATCTCAGCGCTATAACTGCGAAGCGCCTTTGGGGGCATGGCAAAGCTGATTTCATCGTCAAAACAGTATAGTCCCACGGCGTCTTTTTGGTTTATCATCAGCCAGGTAAGTGATGCGGCGAGTTTTTTGGCGAAATCCAGTTTATTTGAATCATCACTGCCATAGTCCATTGATGCGCTGTGATCTAAAAGAATGTAGCAATTAAGGTTCGTTTCTTCCTCATAACGCTTCACGTAATAGCGTCCAGTTCTTGCAACAATGCGCCAATCTACGTTCTTGAGCGGATCACCGGGATTGTATTGACGGTGGTCTGCAAACTCTACCGAAAAGCCGTGATATGGGGATTTATGCAGTCCGGTTAGAAATCCCTCAACTGTTTGTTTGGCAAAGAGTTGCAGTCTATTTAATCTTGCAATTTGCTGTGCTGAAAGGATTTCCATCAATCTTTATTTTTGGGCTTATAAAGTAGTCCCAAGGGGATGATTATCAGGTATGCTACCGTGAGTATTATTGGTGAGATGGTGATCTCATTCAGAGCCATGATGATATAGCCTAAAACGAGCAATATCAGGGCTGTGATCAGGATGAGGAAGTTCGCTTTTCCGAGGTTGAGGCGCTTTTTTTCTTTGTCGGACACTGTTACTCCTTTAATGCTTTTCTTTGTGTTTTCATCAAAAATGTGCTGGAAATAATGTCAAATACTATTTTCAATTTTGGTGGAAACATTCTTTAATTTGGTGATGGGTTATGTCTGAAAGTTCGGCTCTTTTAACATCAGCCGTGTCTAAAATTGGC
This sequence comes from Candidatus Cloacimonadota bacterium, assembly GCA_012839325.1. Taxonomy (GTDB): domain Bacteria; phylum Cloacimonadota; class Cloacimonadia; order Cloacimonadales; family Cloacimonadaceae; genus UBA5456. The sequence continues at coordinate 2,245 of DUNQ01000073.1, read as the reverse complement.
TCTAAAAAGCTGACTTCTACTTCTATTGATTTTCCGATAAGCCCTAAGTAATGCGGCACAAAAGTCATGCTTCCATACCAATATAATATATCGCGATTGCTCTCGTCTATCTTTATGTCGTCCAAGGTTTTATAGCGGAGACAGACGGGCAGTATAGGCGCTCCTGAAGAAGATGCGATCTCGAAAAGTGAGCGGCGGAAATTTTGCACGGTTTCACCATTTGTGGAGGTTCCTTCCGGGAAGAGTACCACCTTGAAGCCCTGCATGAGCACCTCGCTAAATCTATGTATTTCATCTCTGAGGCTTTGCGGATTTATTCTATCCGTATAAAGGCAGCCGCCGAGGCGGGTCAGACTTCCCATGAAAGGATTGTTTCCCATCTCAACGCTGGTTATAAAGATCAGTTCATCCAAAGCTGAAAGCACGACGATATCAATGTAAGACACATGATTGCCTACAAGCAGCAAGGGCTTACCATCAAAGGCTTTAAGGGCTTCAAGATTGTTCACTTTCATGGATATCTTAAAAGCCTTGCTGAGCCTCTTAGCGGTGCGATGGATGTTTTTCGCCTGCTTGTGCCTCTTCTTGATGGGGTCTTTAGTAAAAAAGGTGATAAATCCGGCGCGCAGGTAGTAGATCAGGATGTGATATAGGTGGCGAATAAAGCATGTGATACGGTTTAACATAGGTCAACTCAATGGCTTACGCAGTCTCTCGGTGCGCAGATTGCGTGTATCTAAAAGGGTTAGAAAGTCAATGCACTGAAAATCTCTATCAAAGGCAGGGCTGCCATATACTTTCGCGCCCACCTTCAGGTATGATACCAGTAGCGAGGGTATCCTGTCTTTGAGCTGTTCTTTGAGCTCGTCAACGGTGAGCACGGGGGAGCGTAAGAGCTGGTTTTTACTAAGCGGCAGGCGATATTTGGAACGCGGGCGTATATTCATCGAGTGGCTGAGGTGTCCGTTTTCTCTTAGATATTGGTAAATCACGCGGATTTGGTTTGGGTCGGTGGTCTTCACGCTGGAACAGCCGAAAAGGTAGTTTGCGCCGCTTTGATCTACATAAGCTTTGATTCCTTCCCAAAGCAGGGCGATGGTGATGCTGTTTCTGTGATCAGGATGCACGCAGGCGCGTCCGAGCTCGAGTTTGATTCCCGGCAGGCGACTGATGCTCTTCATGTGAAATTCCGTCTCTGTGTACCACTTTTTGCTGTGTAAAGAGGATTGCAGCCTATATGTGCCCACAATCATATCATTTCTCTTGTCATATATGATGATATGATCACAAAGCTTGTCAAAACGGTCTCTATCGACGCCTCCGCGCTTTTTCTTGTTCAAAAGCTCTTCTAAGAAGACTTCGTGCCTGAGTTTTAGTGCGGCACTGAGTTCTGCGTTCGAATCAGCAGTTTTGACTATATAGTTCTTTTTTTCTATGGTGAAAGGGATATGGGCTGTGAAATTCTTTAACCTTCCCGTTTGGGGCATGGTCAAGCGCCGGATATTCTTTCTTTGAAACTTACCAACTCTCATAAGGAAAGCCTTGCCTTATTTTATTTTCTTAATTTTTATAAGTTCTTGGGGATGAAGTATTTTGTCAAGATTAAAAAGTGCGTTTGGGCTTTACTTGTAAATAGGCGCCATCTTTAGCTATGGGCGATATGAGTTTATCAGGATAATATGCTGGATGTAAAGGTACAATAAATAGAGCTTTACAATGGATTTTGATAAAAAAAAGGCTGCCGAGAAGGCAGCCCTTTTGAGGAGGTGTATTGTGAGTTTTTAGAACAATCCGGAAATCTTTCCATCCAGCTCAACGTCAATAGTCATGGCGCTGGGCGATTTGGGTAGCCCCGGCATGCGCATGATTTCACCCGTGATGGGAACGAGGAATCCTGCACCGCTGGAGATCACGATTTGGCGAACCGTAACTAAGAAGTCCTTTGGTCTGCCTATGAGATCCGGATTATCGGATAGTGATTTCTGGGTTTTTGCTATACAGATTGGTAGTTTGTCGTAGCCATATCTGTTGATGCGTCTGAGATCCAGCTTGGCTTGAGGGGTATAGTCCACCTTTTCGGCGCCATAGATCTCGCTGGCTACTTTAAATATCTTGTCTTCTACGGAGTCATTCCAATCGTAGAGTCCGCTTGAGGTGCAAACTTCGTCTTCTACCATTTCTACAACCTTTTCAGCGAGCTCTATTCCGCCTTCGCTTCCGCGGGCAAAATAGTCAACAATGCTGG
>DUNQ01000072.1 GCA_012839325.1 Candidatus Cloacimonadota bacterium | reverse complement strand
CCTTCGGCGTCAGCCGAGACTCTTGTAGCTCGTAGCTTTTGTAGCTTGTAGCTTAGAAAACCGAGCTGAGCGAGGTTTTATAGACCACCATTCTTTGGGCGGTGTCGTCGAGCATATATTCTATGAATTCTTCGGCGGCTATGAGATTTTTGCTCTTTTTGGGGATTGCCATGCCGCGGCTGAGGTAATACCTGCCCTCGCTGAATATCTTGAATCCGAGGATGCTATTATGCTCTATGTCCTGCAGATAGCCGGGCAGGCTGGCATGGGCGATGGTGAGCGCAGCTTCGCCTTTTTTGATGGCATCTATGGCGTGCTGAGATTTGTCATAGCGGCGATAGATATTTTTGCGCAGGGCTTTTTCCATCTGGGCAACGCCTGTAGGGCCAAAGAGTTTGAGACACCACGCTTCATGCGCTTTGCCGATCTCATCCTCACCCGGTTCTATCAGCGCGATTTGCGAGAAATATTTATCATCCTGCAACTGTCCGAAGGAAGCCGGCGGATGGGTGATGAGCCTCGTATTATAGATTATGGCGAGATAGCTTTGCGCATAGGGGATGTATTTCATTCTCCGCTCGAAGATTAGCTCTTGCGGAATGCGCCGCGTTCTGGCAGATTCATATTCACGAAAAAGGCTCTCTTGCTCCAGCACCTTATAAAAGTCTGAACTGATGCCGAGCGCGAGATCCATGGGCACACTGCCGTCGCGCAGAGCCTGATTCAGCGCATCCTGATCGTCATAGAGCCGGAGCTTGATCTTCACCCCGCTTTGCGTTTCAAATTCCGGAATGATCACAGCTTCTAAGCCACTATAACGAAAGTCCGCAGTCGCGCCGATGATGAGCGTAGAGCTATCCCGACTATCCCGATAACTGATATCCCCCTCGCTCTTCTTACAAGAAAAGATGCTAAACGCCGACAAAACAAGCAGAAGGAGGGTCACATTGCGCCAAAAAGTATCCATGCCACGAAAAAGTCCATAATGAGAATTAAAACCGAGCTGTACACGACGGTTTGGGTTGTCGCGCGTCCTACCCCCTCGGCACCGCCATGGGTTCTATCCCCAAAATAGCATGCCAAAGAGGTGATAATAAAGCCAAAAACCATGGATTTGATCAGCCCGCTGATGAGATCAAAGGGCATGAAATAGGCGCGCATATTCGAGAAAAATGTGTAATAATGCAATCCATAGCGCAGATAGGAAAAATACCAGGCGCAGATGATGCTGACGAGATTTGCGAAGATGGTGATCAGCGGAAAAGTGACGACACCGGCGAGGATACGCGGCATATAGAGAAATTCATGTGGCGAGATATTCATGCTCTGCAATGCGTCGATCTGCTCGCTGACTTTCATGGAGCCGATCTCTGCCGCCATCGCCGCGCCGATCTTGCCCGTGAGCACGAGTCCTGTGAGCACAGGCGCGAGCTCCACCATAGTGGATTTACCTATAAGCACGCTGAGCAGGTTCAAGGGGATGTAACCCTTTGATTGATATACCGCTTGCAACGCGGTCACCAGCCCCGTAAATGCGGCGGTGAGCATGATGAGAAAGAGTGAATCATAGCCTATGCGCTTGAACTGTATGAGAAATTCCAGCCGCCTTCTGAAAAGCGCGCGCAGTCCGGCAATGCTCTTGCCGATGAATATGCTATATTCGCCAATGCCGGCGAGCGCCTCTGAGATCAAAATTCATCTCCGCGGGCGTCCAAAGAGCGGAACAGCGTGTATTCACGATCGAACATGAGTTCCACGCTCCCCGTGGCGCCGTGTCGGTTTTTGCCGACGATTATCTCCGCGATGCCGGGCTTTTCGGTTTTATCGGGATAATAATATTCATCGCGATAGATGAACATCACGAGGTCGGCGTCTTGCTCGATCGCGCCTGATTCACGCAGGTCTGCAAGGCGCGGGCGACGGTCGTCTCGGCTCTCAAGTCCGCGGTTCAGCTGTGAAAGCGCCACCACGGGAATCTTCATATCTTTCGCCAAAACCTTGAGTGAACGCGAGATCTCGGAGATTTCCTGCTGACGGTTTTCACGATCGCGACTGAGGCTCATGAGCTGCAGATAGTCGATAAGAACCAGATCCAGCCCGCCCACTTCAGCGGAAAGCCTGCGCACCTTCGCACGTATATCCAACGGCGTATTCGTACCGGATTCATCCACGTAAATATGTTTCGCGCTAAGCACTTCCGATGCCTGCATGATGCGCCTGAGCTTCTCTTCATTCATCCCATAGCCCTTGAGCATGCTGTCCATATTCACCTCGGAGGCGCTGGAAAACATGCGCATGATAACCTCGTCGGCGCCCATTTCCATGGTGAAAACTCCGACTTTCTTCTTGAGGTTTACCGCAACGTGAGTGGCGATGTTGAGCGCGAGTGAGGTCTTGCCCATGGCGGGACGTGCGGCGATGATGATGAATTGCCCGGGACGGAAGCCGCCTGTGAGTCTATCGAGATCGCCATAACCCGTGCCCACTCCGGTGATGGGACTCTTGGTGGAAGCCACGAGATCGATATTTTCCAGCACCTCTCCCGTGATCTGATCTATGCGCAAAAAGCCTTGATCTTGCGGCATTTCGGCGATAGAAAAGACGGCTTGTTCCGCTTCGTCCACAATGCTTTTCACCGCCGCGGTAGAGCTATAACAATTCTCTATGATGCCGTTGCAAGCGACGATGAGATGGCGGAGCAGCGCTTGTTCGATTACGATATTGAGGTGATATTCAAAGTTTGCGCTGGAGACCACGATATCGGCAATCTCGCTGATCTTGGGGATGCCGCCGATTGTTTCGAGGTGGTTATTACGCTCAAGACGATTGATCAACGTGAGCGCGTCCACCTCTATGCCGTCATTGAATATCTCACTGATGCTGCGGAAGATGAAACGGTTTGCCCGAGTGGAAAAATAGCTCTCGCGCAGCTTTTCTATGCCTTTGCTCACCACTTCCGAATCGATGATCATCGCGGAAAGCACGGCGGCTTCGGCGTTCACATCGGCGGGCAGGGCGCGCTGGGAAATTGCACCTTGTTCTGCTTGAATCTTGGTTTTGCTCTTGCTCATTTTTGGGCGTCCTTCTCGGCGAACTTAGTCTTGAGTGCGCGAGCCACGGGCGCGGGAACGAAGTCTTTCAGATCCGCATCCAGCTCCGCCAATTGCCTAATCATCGATGACGAAAGATACATATATCTCAGGCTGGGCAGCAGGAAAAGGGTCTCAATCTCGGGCATGAGCTTGGTATTTGTAAGCGCCAAGGAGAGCTCATACTCAAAGTCGGAGACCGCGCGCAGTCCGCGTATCATCACCTGACAGCCCTGCGCTTTGGCAAATTCCACCACCATACCGGAAAACATCATCACCTTCACGTTCGGCAAATGCGCGGTGCTTTCTTTACAGAGCTCGGCGCGTTCTTCCAGCGTGAAATGGTCAACTTTCGCCGTGAAATCCGCCACGCCTATGATCACTTCATCGAATATACGCGAGGCTTTCTCAATGATGTTCAGGTGCCCCATCGTGATGGGATCGAAGGTTCCGGGATATATGGCTTTCATTTCCTTTCCTTGAGAATTGCTTCGATGTCTGAAATCTCTTTGGGGATGGCGATGCTGAGGTTTTTATAGCCGCTTTCGGTGACGAGAATGTCGTCTTCAATGCGCACGCCGAGATTCTCATCCGGGATATAGATGCCGGGCTCGACCGTGATGATATTGCCCACTTCCAGGGTGGCTTCACGTCCGCCCACATCGTGGGTGTCCATGCCCAGGAAGTGCCCGATGCCGTGCATATAATATTTCACGACTTCGCTGGGGTGCGTGATGAGACCCAGCTTGATCATCTCTTCGGCAAGGAGTTCGCGCGATCTTTGCTGTAAGAATGAGAGTTTCACGCCGGGGCGGATCATCTCGATGATGGCTTTATTTACGCTGAGAACGCTGTTATAGACATCGGCTTGGCGCGGGCTGAATTTGCCGTTGATGGGAAAGCAGCGCGTGATATCCGCAGAATAGTTGAGATGCTCTGCGCCTACGTCTAGCAGCACGAGATCGCCGTCTAATATCTCACATTCGTTCTTGCCATAGTGCAAGGTGGCGGCGTTGATGCCCGCGGCGATGATGGGGCTAAATCCCCAGTCTGTAAGTCCGCTGCGTTGGATGCGATAGAAGATCATTGCCTCTATCTCAAATTCGTTCATGCCGATATAGCTATTGTCCCAAACGTCGCGTATGCCTTGACCTGTAACGTCGATTGCCTTCTGCATTTGCTCTACTTCCCAGGCGTCTTTCACCTTTCTGAGCGGCGTGATCACGGCTGAGATATCGCGCAATTTGATCTGCGGGAAACGCTGGGTGAGCGGCAAAAGGCTGTGCATTTGATAGCTGAGCGGACGATCTAAATGTTGCTCGCCGAGATTGGCATAGACCGTGCTCATCATGGGGGCAAACATGGCGAGATTGGAACTAAATTCATCCAAGTAGAGCACATTTGTGATGCCGCTGATTTCGCGAGCTTCTTCTTTGGTCATCATCTTGCCTTCCCAGACTTCGCGCTCGGGAATGCCGCGTTGGATAAATAGATATTCCATGCCGGCACTGCCACGCTTGATTGCAATGTAAATGGCGCCGGGTGCGGCTATTCCGGTGAGATATAAAAAGT
>DUNQ01000071.1 GCA_012839325.1 Candidatus Cloacimonadota bacterium | reverse complement strand
TAGTTTAACCTGGTGCAATTTAAATTATTAGTCCTCTTAACCTAAGAGTTAGGAGGAACCATGAAAGGAGTCCCAGTGTACCAGCAGGTTCAAGCATTTTTAGCGAAAGGTTTCAGTTACCGGCAGATTGCCAGAGAGCTGTCCTTTCATGGTTCCTCCTAACTCTTAGGTTAAGAGGACTAATAATGGATAGTTTAATCTGGTGCAATTTAAACTTCCGTTTGTGGTGCATTTTTAACTTCCGTCGACACGATTGACTCCTGAATTTCTAGGAGTAAAGTATCTTTTGTTGCACGATGAAAACAGCTCAATGAGCGGAGATATTTACCGCTTGAATAAAGAGAGTGCCAGGTTTTGGTCCGGCAATGATTTATTGAACGACAAATATTTTGGGGAAGAGGAACCACCTGATAAAACAAAAGAGATTTACGAAAAACACTCTTATATTGTTTTTGAGCTTGAAGCTGGAGAAACTAGTAGCGACTTTGATAATATTTTGTGGGACGTAACAAAACTTCCAGGATTTGACCCTCAGCGCAAAAGCCACCCTATTGTTGTGAGTCTTACACAACTAATGAATGCCGTTGTAAGCTAGCGAGCTAAATCTCAAAAGTTGGTGTAATATGGCATCAAAGTCCCTCTATAAAGCTTAAAGGACATTGGTAAAAAGTATTCGAATAAACGACATGTCTTGTTAAACATAAAACAAAAGCTGAAGCAGTAAATAATGTCATTAAGAGTCTGTTAAGAATAGCCTGGAGATATAAAGATTTTGACTACTTAAGACTAAAAGCATTACAATACTGTGGACACCTCATGAAAGCGCTTACCCATTATAATTGAAAATGAGCCAATCGTAGCTGCTTTATTGCAAGGAAATGAAGAAGATGAATCATTCAAATTAGAGATTTATAATGCAATTAAAGATGAAGAGATAGGATAATAACCTAATCAAACAAGAAAGCCAAGCTTTCCACTAATTTTGACTAACTTGCAAATCAAATATATCCGGTATTTTCACCCGATACTTCGTCGATCTACCCACCTTTACCTTTTCTACATCATCTATGTTTTTCAATAAAACAGACATTTTTTGGTACGATATATCAGTATTCAGTGAAGTACATATCTCCTTTGCTGTAAGCGCCTTTTCTGCAAGAATGTCAACTATATTCTCTGATAGACCTTCCAAGATTTCCTTTTGCTTATTTACCTCACTCTTCATCTTTTCATGGCTGATCGGCTTACCATACATATCAACCGCAGTGCCGCCCATATCGATCAAATCAGCGTTTGCACTGTCTTCTTCGATCTCAGGTTTGCGAATATATATCGTACGACCCTTTTTCAATCCGTCTTTCACGCCTTCCCATGTCCCACCAGTATTGGAGGAGTCGGCGACATAAATATGATTTGCCAGCCCGTATATGATCGGATTCCTCGCCATCGCCAAACCCACCGACCAAGGTGCTTTTGGATGAAATGCGCTTAGCACCAGCACATCGCCTCTGATAATATGTTGATAATAGGTTTTAAAGCCTGATGCAAAAGTAGTTATTCCTTGGGGGAGGACAATGATGCTTTGTCCCGTATATTTCATGGCAAAATCAAGCGCCGCTCTATCAATACCCTTGGCAAATCCGCTCACCACCACTTGATAATTCTGTGTCGCATGCTTTGCCACATTTTCGGTGAATTTCATGCCGTTGGAGCTGGCTTTACGCGAGCCGACGATTGCAACTGAATCCTCCATGAGAAGCTGTTTGTTGCCTTTGACATACAGTAGCGGAGGGGAATAGTTCATCTTCAGGTTTTCTTTCATCGTGGGAGGATATTCTTCAGAGATCAGAGGAATTAATTCATAGCCTTGATGGATCAAACTTTCAGCTACAAAGGCGTTATTTGCAACTTGTTCTTTGGCTTCACTTAAAGACAAAAGCTGCCTCTCATCAAGCGAGTAGTCGTTTTCCCAGTCACTGACACTAAGTGAGAAAAAGCTCTCTAAATCTGCACCATTATCGATGTAGATCTTTTTGATAAGATCATTGATCTTTGCATTTGTCCATCTCTGCAGATGGGAAATCGTAATCCAATAAGCTGCGTGTTGCATAACAATATCCTCTCTGACTGTTAACCTGATTATAATTTATCGCTTCCGACTGTTTTTGCTAATACAATTGGCACTATGAGATCAGCTCCTTGTTCTGTCAAGAACTTTCCGATTTCTTTGATGGTCGCTCCGCTACCATAGATATCATCAATTAATAGTATCTTCTTACCGACCACAGCTTGGGAATCTTTCAAAGAGAAGGCATCTTCTACATTGTCCTTTTTCAAATGTCTATTGTGAAGCATCTTTTGAGCTGATGTTTTTCTGATCTTCACTAAATCATGAGAAATCGGAATTCTTAAAATATCAGACACACGCTCTGCTAAGTTTCTTACCAAATCTCCAGACACAGTGGGCGGCACATATAATATTAAATCAAACTTCATTTTTCCGAATTTAGAGTCAAAAGCTTTTAAGAGTAGCTGGAGCAATGAATTTGGGAAGTTGCCACCATTTTCATACTTGCATTTATGAATCAAATTCCCCACATTTGTTACTCCATAATAAGATCCAGCTATGCCATTGATCATATTTGTTTTTTTAGTTTCTACCTTCAATATGGGGAAATCTGCTTTGCTGAATTTTCTGAATTCGTTTTCTAAGTGACTGTTTGGTCTATAATAATGTTTTGGAAGTTTAGTGTTGTCGCAGTTAGTAAATTCCCTATCACTTGCGTCGCCTAAATGCTTACACAGATATTCCATGCGTGAGCTCTTCATTTCAGCATATTCCATCATTGAATCCAATTCTTTTCTTTTAGCAGCTTTGATTTTCTCATAAAAACTATGATCAAAAGGCTCTGAATCCGGAATGAATTCATATTTCTTCTTTTTCTCAAAATATACTTCTCGAATAATATTCTGTTCAAGCAGATCCGCGCATATTACTCTTACTTGTGATTGAGTCATGTTGTTCTTTTTCATCAATTCATATTGACCCAAAAGCTCGCTTTTGATTGAACGAATTACTTTTTCATACAACATCTCTGAAGGTTTAGCATTTTCAATAAAATATTCCGGCAAATCTCTATCTTCAGGATTGTATAGAAGTATTATCACTGTTGGTTTTCCATCCCGACCTGCTCTGCCAATTTCTTGATAATAGTGCACGGGCGACTGTGGAAATTGGGTGTGGATAATGAACCTAATATCCGGCTTATCGATACCCATGCCCAGAGCGTTTGTGGACACAACGCACTTCCAGGTGTTATTTAAAAGCCCTTCTTCAATTTCAACTCTAATGTCAGAGTTCAATCTGCCACTATATGCCTTTGACGGAATTTGCAAGTATTCAAACCACCTGTTTATGGCTTCAGTATCATTTATTGTGCCGGTATATATAATACCTGTTCCTTCAAGCCTTGGAACGTGACGAGCAAGCCAGACCATCTTTTCATCGTTAGACTTTATATCTATAACATAAAGCTTAAAATTGTCGCGCAATAGGTTACCTCTGAGTATCGTCAACTCTCCTGCCATTTGGTCAGCAATATCCTTTTCCACCCGCTTTGTGGCTGTTGCGGTCGTTGCTAAGATAGGCAGATATTTAGGAAGTTGTTGCACTAAGTTTATAATACGCTTATATGATGGGCGGAAATCATGTCCCCACTGCGATATACAGTGAGCCTCATCAATAGCCACCATCGATATTTTCAGGTTTTGTATTTCATCACGCCAAGTTGAGTTTTCTTGACGTTCCGGCGCAATATATAATATCTTTAAAAGACCTTGTTTTGCTTCTTCGATAACCTGTTTGTTTTCTTCAACGCTTTGACCGCTGTGAATGCTTTTTGCAGCAATGCCGAGAGCTTGAAGACTGCTAATTTGATCCCTCATCAAAGCGATTAGAGGTGAAAATACAATAGTAAGATGTTCAAAACATATTGCAGGAAATTGATAACAAAGAGATTTGCCAAACCCTGTTTTTTGGATAAGTAGTATTCTTTCTCCACGAAGAATCCGCGAAATAGCCTCCCACTGTTCATCGTAGAAAGTATTGATATTAAAATATTTACGCAACTTGATTTCTGCTTCTTGTCTCGTCATTTCAACCATGAAAACAATTCTCTCAAATTCTAAATTTCTATTAATACATAGTTATTATCAAGTAAACAAAAGCAAGATATCTTGTCAAGATTCAACTGTTTTATTGCAATGTATTTCACTGTTTGCTTTGTTTGCTACACTGCTCACCTATTGCATCCAGACAATGTTTCGCTTATGATATGGTCATGCCCATGACCACATCATGACCACATCTCCAACTGAACCCAATAGGGGAGACCCGGTCAAGCCTGCTCTGCGCCTTGCTTTGAGGCGCATCATCAAAAGTGTCTATGACAATCCCCATCGCGCCCCTTTTTGCTTTCCCACCAAATCACACTATCTTATCACAAAACACATAATAAGAAGGTATAAAATGTCTAAGATAAAATTACACGGAAATCCCATAAATACGATTGGTGAACTGCCCCAGAAAGGCAGCATTGCCAAAGACTTTGTTCTCACATCAGGCGACCTAAGCGATGTCTCACTCAGCGATTATCGCGGCAAAAAGGTCTTACTGAATATCTTTCCCTCTATCGATACCGGAGTATGTGCCGCCAGTGTTCGTCGCTTCAATATGGAAGCCGCGGCTTTGGAAAACACAGTCGTGCTCGGCATCTCGCGTGATCTTCCTTTCGCTCTCCAGCGTTTTTGCGGAGCGGAGGGGATAGACAAGGTCTTTACGCTCTCAGAGATGCGCAATCGCGATTTCGGCAAGGAATACGGTCTTGAGATAGTCGATGGGCCAATGGCAGGGCTTTTGGCTCGCGCAGTGATAGTCATCGACGAAGCGGGCAAGATAATCTACACCCAGCTTGTGGACGACATTGTGCACGAGCCGGACTATGAATCAGCGCTTAGCGCACTCAAAGAGTAATCTCCTCCTCAAATCCCATTATTCTGGCTTGAACCCCATGCCTTTCAGCCGCCTGCACAAATTTTGCAGGATCAACCTCGATAACGGGGAAAGTATTGAAATGCATGGGGATTGCCAGCTTCGCTTTCAGCCATGAAGCGGCGAGCGCGGCATCCTTAAAATCCATGGTATAATTGCCGCCTATCGGCAAAAGAGCATAGTCAATTTCATATAACTCAGCCGTGAGTTTCATATCACCGTAAAGGCCTGTATCTCCGGCATGATAGATGGTTTTCCCGCCCGTTGAGATGATGGCTCCCGCAGCGAGTCCTGCATAGCGTCCGTCCGGCATTGCACTGCCGTGTTCTGCTTTCACAAATCTCACATCGCCAAAGGGAAATGAATACGATCCGCCTATCTGTAGCTCGTGGGTCTTAAATCCTTCTTCTTGCAGAATCCACGCCAATTCCGGCACGCAGATGATGGTGGTATCATTCTTATCCGCAATTACTTGCGCATCTCCAAGATGATCGCCATGAGCGTGGGTGACGATGATAAACTCCGCTTTTAGTTCTTCCGCTTTGGTTTTGGCAAAGGGATTTCCGGTGATGAATGGATCGATGAGGATAGAGATTCCGCCATCGGTAGTGATTTGAAATGCTGAATGTCCAAAGTATTTGAGGGTCATCTTTTAGCTCCTTAATAATTTGCTTGGTTTCAGGGAGCCCTTATTCCGGTCTCCTTCTTTATAAAATACTTATGCGCATCAAATGCGATTGGCGGAAGTTCGTTTAAATGAAAGAATTCTGCCTCTTCGGCGTCATCTCCCGCCATGAGTGTGCCGCCGGTTATCTTCATATGAAAGCCTATGGATAGCACTCTGAAATAGATTGGGCTAAAGCCATAATACCATCCAATGCAATGCTCTACGGCGCCTTTCAGCCCCGTCTCTTCTTCCATTTCTGCCACTGCGTTTTGCTCCGGAGTCATAAAGATCTCCATGTATCCGCTGGGCAATGCCCACCATCCCGCCTGAGGCTCCAGCTTGCGCTTCACCAGTAGCAGACGGCTTTCTTCATCCTGACAAAAGATCGCGACCGCCGGGATGGGATTGCGATAGAGCACGAATCCACAGTTTGGGCAAATTCCGCGCAGCTTGCCTTCCTCATCTTCTTTGAGAAGTAGCGGATTGGCGCAGCGCTGACAGAAGTTTGCCTCGTTATAGAGGAAGCTGTGATCGAGTTTCATTGCTCTGATAGATAGAAGCCCCACCGTCTAAGGCAGGGCTTTTTCATATATCTCAGCTAAAAAAGAAGAGCTTGATTAGGATAGCCAAAAGCAGCGCGCTATTGATGATCAGCCAGATATATACACGGCGCGCGATCTTTTCATAGGTCACGCGATTGAGCTGAATCCTCTTCTCCAGGCGCACTAACATGTGTTCCACCGTGGAGATTCTTTCCGCGGTCTTATCCGTCTTGCGGATGTTGCTACTGTGTGTCCAATCTCTTCTAAAGTTCTTCAAAAGGCTAAAAAGCACAGGCAGGAACGCAGGGAAATACTTACTGCTAAAGATCGACATTATTCTTCCTTTGGGCTTAATATTTGTATCCGAGGTTGAGGGCATGGGTTAGTCCTAATACGCTGTGATAAGTTGTGGCATAATCCAGCTGCACTCCTGCGAGGACGAAGCTTGCGCCTGCAGAATATGTAGCCGGGTTTTGGTGAACTCCCACTCTGATGTAGAGGGGATCAAAGATGCGGGCTTCTACTCCGCCCATGAATTCCGTCTCTTCGGCAAAGTCTTTCTTTACTTCGAGGGTGGTGACGACGCCATCGTAAGGGATGTATGAGATGCCCATGCTCAGCTTGCTGGGCACTTTGATCTGATTTTCAAAGCCCATCTTAGCTTGGCCGAGATTGGAGATCGCAAAGCCGAGCTTGGTGCGATTGTGCAAAAGAGCCGTCGCGCCGAGGTCGATTCCAAAGGCGTGATCGCTGTCGTCATCATCAAATTTCAGCCTGAGATAGTTCAGATTATAGCCGAAATTGATGGTGGAATGGATGTCTTTCTGCAGGGTCATTGCATGCGAAAGCGTCCAGGTTTGCTCGCTGTAGAGGCTTTCATCTGCATGATTTACATCAAAAAGTTTGGCGCCGAACCCGATGATTCCTATCCTCTTGGGAAATTCTGCGGCAATCGCGAGGGTCTTGACATCAGAAAAAGGCTCGTTAAAGGGACGAGTATAACCAAAGTTTCCCTCAAACTTCAGATCTGCCAAGCCGGCAGGGTTGAAGAAGATGGCGTTTGCATCATCGGCGACGGCTGTAAATGCACCGCCCATTCCGCGAGCGCGTGCAGAGGGTTGATAGTCGTCAAAGACAGCCAAAAGCAAGGCGGAGGAGACGAGTAATATGCTGAGAATTATATATTTCTTCATGATATATTCCTTTATTTCAAACGAGATTTGACCACAATGGGCTGCATGGCGCTATTGCGTTTGCCGGTGGAGCGATCGCTGATTTCGGCATGGCAATAATACACGCCGGGTTTGAGGCGTTTCATGGAGCTGTCGCGTCCGTCCCACTGATAGCTTTCAAAGCCGCTTGCGCTGGTGAAGTTCTTGTGGACGGGAGTGGCGACCAATCTGCCCTGCGCGTCATAGATGCGGATCACTGCGCGCGACATTGTGCCTCCCTTGGTGCCATATTCAATGATTATCTTCTCGCCTTCATAGGGGTTAAAGATGTTCTTGCTGCTGGTTTCGGTGAATATATCCAGGTGGGCAATGTTTTTGGTGATGGCTGTAACGATATTGCCTGCATGGAGATTGGTGAGGGGATCATCGCCGAGATAGAACTCCGCAAAGCCTACCGAGATATTGCCGTAAGCCTTGGGCTTTACCTTGATCTTGATCAGGGTCTCGGTGCTTGTGGTGTTCATTATTTCAGGGAAAGTGTAGCTGATTCTCACTCTGCCGCTGCCGAGGTTTTGCACATCCGGCTGGCTCTCTGTAAGGGTTTCGTCTATCTCAATTCCTTCAAAGCTGACGCGATCGGCTTCATATTGCAGGGTGAAGTCATAGCTTTCCACGTTCCAGTCAGAGCCTACAGCGGAGATGGTCATGGGCAGGGTATAAGTCTCGCCAATCTCGGCATTTCCCTTTCCGCCGATCTTTACTTCCACATTGTTAATGCTGTATTCCTTGATCATGTCATGCGGTGAGCGAGGGTTGATCTTATAGCCGGCAGAGGAGTGATAATCCACAAAACCGGTGATACTGTGCCAATGCTCGTTCATGACAATATCTTGTGTGTTCATTACATCAAATAAGTCGGAAATCATTGCTATTCCGCCGGCTACGCCTCTCACACGCCATTGGTTATATCCATCCGGCAAGCTGGCTACGGTCATATCCGAAATGCTTACGAGCACACCTTCCCATTGTTCTGAAAAACGGAAGTTCTGGTTCGGGATTTCAGCCACGGCAAGCTCTACTGGCGGGGGAACGGGATTGCCGGAAGAGAGAACTTCGATCGACGTGGGCAAACTCATCTCCGTGAGTCCCGAGAATTCGATGATCTCGCCGGTGACGTTGACTTCATCGCCCACATTCGTCTGAGATGCGGCGTCTCTGCCATATATGTAGAGTCCGCTCCAAGGGCCGCCATCGGGATCGCTGATGAAAATCCCTGTGCCGGGGACTATTCCGGTGACGATGCCTGTGACGGTCACGATCTGATCCATATAAGGCGAATCACCGCTTAAGTCATCGGTATATTGCACATCATAGCAAGTCAAAACCTGAGCAAAAAGCCCGAAGCTGAGACTTAGCATCATTAAAAATGTTAGGATATGTTTCATTTATATCTCCTCGATATGAAGATTTGAATCTGTATGTTGAGTTGGGCTTTCTTCATCCTTGGGCGGGGTGTGCTCTTTGACGATAAACATCGCTATGATCAAGAGACACACAGAGATAAAGATAGCGCTATCGGCGATATTGAAGACGGGAAAACGCTCCATGATGAAGTCCGGGAAGTCCACATCGATGAAGTCTGTCACTCCGCCAAAGATTACTCTATCCGCGAGATTGCCGATCGCACCGCCCATCACCAAGCCAAAGGCGACTATCTGAATGCGGTGGGTGCTTTCCATCAATAGATAGATGATAAAGCCAAGGGCGATGAGAGTGGTGATGATGAAAAAGACTCTGTTCACAGCCGGATTGGGAAAGCCTATGCTGAATGCGGCGCCCGTGTTTGTCACATGTGTGAACATAAAGGTCTCGCCAAAGAGATTGTCCAAGATCGGGATGCTGTGATAGGGCACAATGAGCCTGCGCACCAATATCTTGGTGAGTTGATCCAAGATTAAAACTACTGCCGCAATGATTAAAGCGGGATACTTCTTGATCTGTGTCATAAGCTTAGCGTCTCTTGCGACGCTTCTTATCTTCCATCTTTTCTTTGCATTCTATGCACTGGGTGGCATAAGGGATGATCTCCAAACGAGCGTCGGGGATGATCTCGCCACACATATCGCAAACGCCGAAGACTCCATCCTGTATGCGACGCATGGCATCATTTAGGAGGCGTATCTTCTTTCTTTCGCTGTCCATCATCTTGGCGGTGTGTTCCATGAGGTTTGTGTCCGAACCTTGATCAGCCTGATGATAGGCATAAGAGGAGAGGTCTCCGCTGCTCTCGCGCGCGCCAACGCTCTGCTCTCTGCTCACGTTTTCGATATATTTCATGCTCTCTTCGAGCTCCTTGCGAATCAGCTCTTCATAATAATCCAACTTCTCTTGTGAAAGCTTCTTTCTCGCCATGATTATCTCCTTGGGACTACACTGTTTTCAGTATTCATCATGAGAATTTAAGCGGCATCCTGTGTCAATGAAAATATCAGATGCGGGCAATAAATTCGCAGATGATGCTCTTTAGATTACTCGATGCAATGGCTGCATTATGCCTGATCTCTTCCTGGGAATGGGCATCGCTGTGGAAGAGATTGCTGTAGTTTGTGACTATTGAATATGCCAAGACGCGGACTCCGCCGTGGCGTGCGACCAAGACTTCCGGGACTGTGGACATGCCTACGAGGTCTGCGCCCCACATCTGGAATGCGGCACACTCGGCTCTGGTTTCGAGGTTGGGACCTGTGACGGCAACATATATCCCGTGATGGGTTTTGATGCCTTTCTCGCGCGCTATCTCGTCCGTGATGGCGCGATACTGAGGGTCATACTGCTCGTTCATAGAGGGGAAACGTTCGCCCATCTCTTCGTCATTGGGGCCGATCAGCGGGTTTCTGCCCATAAAATTGATGTGATCTGTGATCTGCACTATGCTGCCGGGACTCATCTCTTTACGCAAGCTTCCTGCTGCATTAGTGACGATGAGCGTCTTCAATCCCATCGCCGTCAAAGTGCGCGTGGGGAAGACCACTTCCTGCATGTCATAGCCTTCATAATAGTGAAACCTGCCCTGCAAGAAGAGCACCGGCTTATCGGCAATCTCTACCAAGATGAGGTTTCCCTTGTGCGAAGGAGCCGTGCTGGTGGCAAAGCCGGGGATGTCTTTATATGGGATGAGCTTCTTTATCTCAAAGCTCTCTGCGAGGTCTCCTAATCCCGTTCCCAGGATGATGGCGATCTCGGGGCTACAGCCCAGTTCATTTAATAGCCACTTGGCGCTTTCGTGGTAGTTCATTTCTTCTCTCCTTGGGGTGGGTTTGGTGCGATCTCTTCTCTGATCTGCTTAAACTCGCCTTCTGCCGGCTTTTCGGGCTCTTTGGCAAGAAGGGGGTCTGTGCGTATCTTATCCTGAAAAGTCTGTAATTCAACCTGGAACTGGAGGAGGAACTGTCTCTTCTGCTCTTTCAGCGAGAGGTACTGGTGTTCTAAGACGCCTAAGTGTTGCTTGGCTTCGTTGATGGCTCTCTTGGCTTTGAGCTCGGCTTCGTGTATGATGTTTTCGGCTTCCTTGCGAGCGTTTGCCACTATGTCTGCCTTGGTCTTTTCGGCAAAGACTAAGGTTCTGGAGATGAGCTCTTCACGACGCTTGAGGTCTTCCACGGCTGTGTTTGCCGAGACTGCTTCTTGCTTTACCTCATACTGCATCTGCTCGCGACGGGCAAGCTCTCTTTCCTGCTTGTTGAGCAATTCTTCCAGCTCGGAAGCTACTTGATCCAAAAACAAACGAACTTCTTTCTTGCTATAGCCAAACATCTGTCCCGAAAACTCTTGATGCTTGATATCCAATGGAAAAAGGGGCATTATAAGTTCCTCCTTAAATCTATAATATACTATGTAAAACTTGACTGACGATTCTGATTAAAACATAAGCCACAATGGGTGAGAAATCAAGCCCAATGTTTGGCATAATATTACGAATAGGCCCCAAGATGGGCTCTGTTATGCCAACTAAAAAGCGCATTACGGGATGCGAGTAATCTTGCACGATCCAGCTGGCTATCACTCGTGCAAAGATCAGAAGGTTATAAGCATTAAGCAGCCTGATGATGATTAGGAGCACAAATCCGCTTGGTGAATTCATAGCCTTAGTCCAAGACCTCATGACAATTGCGGCAACGCGCCTCATAGCTCTCTGTGCTGCCAACGAGTATCTGCTCGCTCTCGTGCACCAATCTCTGCGTGCGATTTGCGGGATTGCCACACTTCATGCAGATGGCGAGATTCTTTGTGACGAACTCCGCGATAGCCAAAAGCTCCGGCATACAGCCAAAGGGCTCTCCACGATAGTCCTGATCCAGCCCCGCGACTATCACCCTATAGCCTCTATCTGCAAGATCGTTACAGATGCCGACTATCGATTCATCAAAGAACTGCGCCTCATCGATTGCGATGACCTGTATATCATCTTTTAAGTGCACATAGATATCCGAGGGCACTTCGATGGGGATTGAGGGCTCTTCCATCTTGGAATGCGAGACTATATTGATCTTGTCATAACGATTGTCTATTGCCGGCTTAAAGACAAGGATATTCTGCTTTGCATATTGGGCACGCCTGATACGCCCGATGAGGTCTTCGGTTTTGCCGCTGAACATGCTTCCGCAGATCACTTCGATCCAGCCGGTTTTATGGTTTATAAAATTCATAAGATATAAAAACTCCTAATGCACAAATGCTGTTTCGCCAAGAAAAGGATAAGGCAAGATATTGTCAATGCTTTCCATGATAAAAAATGCCCGCCTGTTTTAGCAAGCGGGCATATCTTATTATATTATGAGTGCTTTAGCCAAGCTCATAGCCTGTGTTTAAAGCTGTGATATTTTGCTCAACGATTGCTTCTCCACGCGGAGTGAAGATTGCTTTGATGGTATCTTCTATCTCTTCTTTGCTAAATCCGAGGTGTTTGATAGCAGCGCCCAAGACCACCACGTTCATAGAGCGGTTTGCCTTGATCTCTTTGGCGATCGCATCTGCATCAAAGAGCTTGTGATTCTTGATCTTACGTATCTCGGCATAGACATCTTCTACATCCGGATAGTTAGGGATGTTTACGAAAGGATTGGAGTTCGTGATGATCCATCCTTCTTTGCTGAGATAGGGGAGATAGCGCAGAGCTTCCATCGGCTCCACGGAGAGAATCATATCCGCATCGCCCATAGTGATGAGGTCGCTGTGGATCTCTTTATCCGAGAGTCTGAGATGGCTTTGCACGTCTCCGCCTCTTTGGCTCATGCCGTGCACTTCTGCTTGTTTGAGTTGCCAGCCGCGGCTGATGGCGGCGTGTCCCAAGATGGTGGCGATGGTCAGGATTCCCTGTCCGCCCACACCTGCGAGTATTATATCTTTCTTCATTATTATTTCCCCTTTTTAGTGCGTCTTTTAAGGGTTTGAATACATTCACGTCGCGGAATTATCACCGAAACGCCTTCATATTCTATCTCTTCTTTATATATTTGAATCATCTCTTCATGGTTTCTGATATGCGGGAAGAAGGTTCTGATGTGTTCTTTTTCCACGCCCAAGCCTATGCAGATCTCTTCGAGGCGGCCTTTAGCGGTATATTCCTGTCCGCCCGTCATGCCTGTTGTGCTGTTATCCAAGATGATGATCACAATATTTGTCTTCTCGTAGATACAATCCATGAGTCCGGTCATTCCGCTATGCGTGAACGTGCTATCACCGATCACGGCGATGCTGGGATGGATTCCGCTATCCGATGCACCTTTTGCCATGGTGATTGATGCGCCCATATCCACACAGGAGTTGATGGACTGATATGGCGGCAAGAAGCCCAACGTATAACAGCCGATATCGCCGAATACACGCGCATTCTCATAGTCTTTGAGCGCCTCATTGAGGGTCTTGAATGAATCGATATGCGGGCATCCCACGCAGAGAGCCGGCGGGCGAGGAGCCACGATATCCGGAACGTCCATGCCATATTTATCTTCCAAACCGAGCGCTTTTGCAACCTTGTTCGGATTTAGCTCGCCATCACGCGCAATCGTGCCGTCCAAGCGTCCGTGTATGGGCTTAGAGCCCTTGAAGGACGCGCCTTTGAGCATCTCTTCGATCACGGGCATGCCTTCTTCCAGGATGAGCAGACTATCACACATATCATAAAGCTTGTGAATCTGCGCCATGGGAAGGGGGTATTGGCTGATCTTGATCACGGGATAGGGGATGGGTTCTTCGCCATAAACTTCGCGAAGATAGTTATATGCCAATCCACTGGCAATGATGCCTTTACTTGTATCTTTCGCCTCGAGATCATAGCGATTGAAGGGGCTGTTTTCAGCTTCCTTTTCATATCCTTCTTGCGCCGCGATAAGCCCTTTATATTTCTGACGGGCTATGCCGGGAAGCAACACATATTGCACCGGGTTTTCGGGGATGCTGATCTCGTTCTGAGGCAGTCTTTCTCTGGGTATTACGCCGCTACGAGAGTGAGAAAGCCTCGTGGTGAGCCTCAGCATCACGGGGATGCCAAACTTCTCTGAAAGCTCGAAACCGAAGAACGCCATGTCATAGCATTCCTGTTGGTTAGAGGGTTCAAGGATGGGTATCATGGCAAACTTTCCAAAGAAACGGGAGTCCTGTTCATTTTGGGAAGAGTGCATGGAAGGATCATCGGCAACGACCACCAGAAGGCCGCCATTTGCGCCGGTCATCGCTGAATTCATAAAAGGGTCTGCAGCGACATTCAGCCCCACGTGTTTCATGGTCACGACCGCTCTCTTGCCTGCATAGCTCATTCCGAGCGCAGCTTCATAAGCCGTCTTTTCGTTTGAAGACCAAGTGTGGTGAATCTTGTCTGCATTTGCTTGCTTTGATCTTTGAATAAATTCAATGATCTCGGTTGAGGGAGTGCCGGGATAGCCGTAAAATCCTGAGACTCCGGCATCCAGTGCACCTTGTGCGAAAGCTTCATCGCCCAAAAGCATAAGTTTTTCCACTCTTTGCTCCTTTATATCTTTTTTTGTTTTATTTTTTAAACAGCCTTTTCTCTACCTAACTACGCGTTTAGCAAAGACTAAGGCCAAAAGTCCAATGCAAATCACTCTTTCATTATCCGTCAAGCCTTTTCCGCTTTAGGCACCCCAAACCACCCTTATAAAGCACAAAAAAAGAGCAGCAGAGACGTTTATTTCTCCGCTGCTCGCTATTATTGATTATTTATATTATCTACTCAGATCAAAGTCATCGTCCAAGCGTTTTACAAATTCAGTGAGCAATTTCACGGCATTATCCAGATCACGAATGTCGATAATCTCGATGGGTGAGTGCATATAGCGATTCGGGATGCTGAGAACAGCCGTTGCCACGCCCGCTTTTTGGGAGTGAATGGCGTCTGCATCCGTGCCCGTTGCACCGGGTGCTATCTCAATCTGCAATGGGATCTTGAGCTCTTTAGCAAGCTCTTGCAAAGCACTGTTCACCTTCGGATGCACAGCCGCGCCCAAGGCAAGAGTGGGGCCTCCGCCCAGTTTGATATCGCCGAACTTGCGCTTATCCGCACCGGGAACGTCGCTGGTGAAGGTAACGTCCACTGCGATAGCAATATCCGGCTCGATCTGATAGGAGCTCGTGCGCGCGCCCTTCATCGTGGTCTCTTCGCCCACCGAGGAAACGGCATAGTAGCTGGCTTTAAGATCAGTTTTGGCAAGCGCTTTCATCACCGCCGCCGCAACATATACGCCGACTTTATTATCAGTTGCTTTGCTTACGATAGCGTTCTCGCTGAGCTCTTCTATCTGGCTGCAAAATGTGATGATATCACCCACAGCGACACGCTTCTGGGCATCTTCTTTATCTTTTGCACCGATATCCACCCAGATATCTTCCATCTTGAGTTTGGGAGCATCGCCGCCTCCACGAGACATATGCGGCGCATTTTTGCCGATAATCCCGCGTAAAGGCTTGCCATCATGCCAGATATCTACGCGTAAGCCCGGCAAGAGATTGGGATCCAATCCGCCCAATGACTTCAGGTAGAGATATCCGCTTTCGTCTATGTAATTGATCATAAAGCCGATCTCGTCCGCGTGTCCGACTATCATGATCTTGCGATTTCCGCTGCCTTCTTTCATCGCGATGAGATTGCCGTTAATATCGGAATACATCTCGTCTGCGCTGTCTTTGAGATATTCACGCGTGATTTCTTGCGCTTTGCTCTCAAATCCGCTGGGACTGGCAACTTCCAAGAGTTTATATAGGTATTTCTTATTTGTTTTATTCATTAGTTTTCCTTGCGCTCGCCTTTAGCAGTCGTTCGCCTCTTCATCCGCGAAGGGGTTTACGTTTTTACTACCTGCTTTCGGCTTTTCATGAGGCACCATGCAGAGGAACTTGAGCGTTGTATCTCCCGTATTCTTAAAGGCATGCATCATGCCGGGATCTATATACATCACATCATCACCGGAGAAGGGGATATCTCCGCGCTCAGTGATTACGGCGCCATTGCCGGATAGGCTATACATCACATGCTCCCAATCGTGCTGGTGATAAGGGGTCTGGCCGCCGGGCTCCACTTCAAACATGCGCATGGCAAAGTTCGGCGCACCGTCCTTTTTGCCGACTAACCAACGTATCTTGGCACCTTTAGCGCCTTCTACGTTCACGTCTTCCAGTTCTACATCAGTATAATGTACGACTTTCATTTTTCTCTCCATATATTCTTTTTTTCTTTATTTTCTGTTTTGTCGCAAAATTTATTCACGACGTCTGTAAATATAATAAAGCCTTATGATTTTCATGCCATAAAAAAAGGCGGAAGATTGTCTCCCGCCTGAATATTTATACTATTTTGATTGATATTATTCTTCGTCTTCTTCCTCGTCCATTTCGGGCTCTTCATCTTCTTCGTCGAGCGCGAGAATATCAACATTGATGGCAAACTTTGCAAGTTCGGGATAAAAATCCGCCACATATTCGCGGATGGTGTTTTCTATATCATCATGTTTTTCAATGATTTCCTCAGAAAAGCGTGCGCTGATATTGAGCTGACCAAGTGACGCGTTGACATTTAAGAGCGGCAATTCGCCATAGACATTTGACAGGAATTCGGGCAAGGATTGGGAAAGCTTGGCAGTTCCGCTCACTCTTTTGTAAGCCTTAATGCCAAAGTGGGCTGCTACTGCGGCGCCACCGATCCAAAGTAGGGACTTAAAAAATTTCTTCATGATAAACCTCGTTATTTATAAATTGATTTGATTCTACCCCAGCTGCGACCCTCAACGGAGACGGGCTGGTTAATTTCAATATCGGAGTCCGAAACGGGACTCAGAGAAAATTCGCCAAAACTGAAAGTGACAACACCGGTGATGGAGGAGAAACGCCCGGCTGTGATGGGCTTTGCACGTGATTTTTCGCTTCCGAAATCTCCTAATTGGATGGTGCAAGCTCCCGTCCCGTCGCTAACCGAGAGACGATTGCCGATGCTTTTTCTGCCGCCGGTATTCACGGAAATCACTCTTGCATATACTCCCTCATAAGCTTCCGCCTCGATGCTGCTGCAAAGCTGAGCAGTGGTCAAAACAGCGGGGATGGGAAGGGGATGGTTGCGTTGAATGATTTCAAGAGAGGAAACATCCTGCAGGCTGGTCATGCCAAAATGTTCGCGAACTACGCCCGTGAGACGGACTTTATCGCCGATTTTGACATCTTTTCCACGGTGGAGCACCAAAAGGCCGCTATAGGGACCGGCAACGGTTTCAGAAATGAAGAAGCCGCTGTTTTTGTAGTCCGTTGCAGTAACGATACCTTCGGTGGATACGGTCTTTCCGCTGTATGTGGAAGGATAGGTGTTATCGCTTCCAGGGAAATTTGTATATTGAATTTCATATATAGAAATCCCCCAAGCCGGTATAAACAGGCTTGCAAGCAGAATTAAGACCAATATATTAACTCTCATAATTTACCTCACGATACCACTATGCTCTTTTGTCGATTCCTGTCAAGCAAAAAGAAACAAATATTTTGCGCTTGAGTCAAAAACAGAAGAAAGGACTTTGAGCTTTTATAATATATACTTATCTGCGTCATTTTAACTGCATCCTTTTTTCTCCGTGGGTTGTGAGAAATTGCTAAAAAGGCGAAAATTCCCATGAAATCACGAAATTTTATATCGGGCGATATTTGTCTGCACGTAAGGCATTGATATCTAATGTCTTGCCTATTGGGTTCAGCCTATCATGCGGTGGAGATATGCTCATGCCTATGACCACATCATGACCATATCATGACCAGAATCCAATAAGGAAGCCATGGAAAAGTGAGCAAGAAAAAAGAGGCCTCAATGAATTATGAAGCCTCTTTATCTCTCGCAAATCAATGAGTGGAAATCTATCGACAGTTATTTTATTACCATGATTTTAACGGTTTTCTGATAGCCGCCTGCCAATTCTATCCTTGCGAAATATACGCCGGAAGCGCGATTTACAAAAGGAATAGAGAGGTTATTGCTGCCGCCCTCTGCGAAGGATTTGCTGCTCACTCTTTGTCCACGCAGGTTATAGATGTCTATCTTAAGATTTGGCAAGGGATTATCATGCTTGTGCGAAAAGCGTATCACTCCATCTTTATACTTGGCGCGCAGATCCAAATAATCGCCTTCAGGCTGCGGTTCTTCATGAATCTCGCAAAGGCTCAATATCTCGCTGGAATCCGGTGAGAGCGCGGGGATAACGATGTTTTCATCGCCGTAAGATAAAGCGATATCTGTCAGCGGATAATCTGAGCCGTTTGTCAGCTTCACCTGATAGGTGCCCGTCTTTGCGTCTCGCACAACTTCTTGTATCCTAAGTTCTTCAGTGGCTATCATACGATCAAAAACTTCCTCTAAAGTATCTATCCAAAGTCCGCGATGGTTCTGATAATAATCCAGCATTTGCAGGCACTCTTCTGCTTCCGGCCTGATCTCAAGGCTTCCATCCGGCACAGTCATATAGAAGGGCAAATATGGCTCCATTTCCTCATAAAAGAAGTGGGTGTAAACCACGCAGAGACCTTGTTCTTTGAGCAATTTGTCGAGGTTTTCGGCGGTCATCATGGTCTTAAAGTCGTGCAAATAGTAATAATTTTGGCATTCCCAGGTGCTCATCAGGGTGCGCCCGTAAAACCATACATCGCGCTCTAACTCATCAAATTCAGATAGTTTATGAGGCAGGCGCCAAGGCTCTGTGAAGCTATTCATGTGGTTCGTGAAAGAAGCATCGCCGAGCCATACGTAATCTATTTTAGAATCGTTGATTGCGTCCATTATGTAATAGGGCGAATCCGGGTCCCAGCCCTCTACGCAGAAGCACTCGGGATTGCGCGCCCAAGAGTGATCGATCCAGCTGCGAATGTCGAATTCATCCATATCGTGAATGAGATTTTGGTAGGTGACATCGGTGAGATCTTCGTGCGGCGAGGCGGTGTGATAGCCGATCTTGATGCCGTGATTTTCCAGCCCGCGCCAGAGGTCTTGCATGTGCGGCTTGTGAACACCAAAGACCGTGTTCGTCATTTTGATATTGTTTGCAATTATGCCTTGTTTGAGATAGTTAGGACTATCGCGATTGCTGGAGCCGAAGAATACGGCGCTCATGCGGTTTGGGTTTTCGCCATCAGCATCGTTCGTGATCACCAAAGCCGCTTCATGCCCCGCAGGCCAGCGCATGATATCCAACACGATGGGTTTTTCTTCAAAGATCAAAAAGCTGTGATAATCGCTGTCGCCTGCTTTGACCTTCAGCGCGTCGGTGCGAATGCCGAAATGCATGGTTGCGGGATCGTATCTTCTTGCAAAATGGAGACTATGGTCATACAGAACAATGGCGTCCTCGGCTAACCATTCCAAGTTTGTACATCCCTCAAAGCCGGAGGCGGCGAACCAAAGCGATCTATCTGCAAACTTATATTCTATGATGCGATCTGTAAAAGAGTATAGGTTCTTGTTTTGTGCGGGATCTTGGGCGTGAATGGCAGGCGCTCCGCGTAAGATCATCTCAGGCGAGGTATTTAAGAAGCTGGGTATTAATTTGAAATCTATAATGCTGATGTCTTCATGATATTCCGCGGTAATCTCCACCCGTTTTGCCTCGGCAGAAAAGCCCTCAATCGGGGTCAATGTGAGGCGGATATCCATGCTGGGATTGTAGAAGTTCTGAACCACTCTATCCGGATGAATATCAATGCTTTGGTCAAAGATCAGGTCTCGATACCATTGCGGGTTTTCCAGAACTCTGACCATGGGTTCTATATTCACCGAGATTCCGTTTAAGATATAGTTTCCGCCTTTGTCTAAGTAGCTTGCGGCATTGGCGATAGTCAGACAAAAGATTATCATCAAGATGGTGTAAAATAGCTTCTTTCTCATTGTTTTCCTCGCTGGATCTGTGTTGAAAACTTAGGGTTTAATTTTCTTTCTAAACAAGCTTTAGCTTCCTTGAATATCTGTCAAGAAAGATGATATGAAAAAGCCCCGGACAATGCCGGGGTGATTTGAAAAGATAGGATGTTTTGCGCTGCGGCTTTTAGATTCCTACAATGCCTATGATCGCCGCTATGAGCAGGAGTAGTGCGGGGCTGAGGTATCTGAGCAGGTTCAGCTTCTTCTTTGCTTTGAGTTCGCCGGCACAGAGAGTGAGGCTGAGGCTGATCATTCTGTATGCGATAAATGCAAGCAGGATGATAAGTGCAAAGAAAGGAACAAGATAGCTCTTGCCCAAAAGCGCGGCAAAGATAAAGAACTTGCTGATAAAGATTGGCGACGGCGGGAAGCCAAGGATGAGGAAGATGCCAATCAACCAGATCCAGGCTGTATTGCGGTTTTTGCTGAGCAATCCGCCTATCTGACAGCTGTCGCTTGTTCCATAGAGGCTGACGATATTTCCGCCCACGAGGAAGAGCGCGGCTTTGATGAGGCTGTGTCCCAGGATGTGCATATATCCTGCACCTATCGCGCTTCCGCCCAGGCCAAAGGCAATCATGATCAAGCCTTTGTTCTCAATCGAAGAAAAGGCTAAGATGCGCTTGAAATCCGTGGTCTTCATCATGAAAACTGCCGCTACGAACACGCTGAGGAAGCCCATGATGAGATACATATCCTGTGCGATGTGTCCCAAACGCGCGAGCTGCATGATCTTTTCCATCCTGAGCAGTGGGAGCAGAGCAGCGTTCATTAGCGCGCCGGAGAGCAATGCTGAGATGGGCGAGGGCGCGTGGGTATAAGCATCCGGCAGCCAGAAATGCATGGGTGCGAGCCCTATCTTCGTACCGAAACCGATCAGGACGAATACGAAGGAAAGCTTTAGCCAAAAGGGTGATAACACCGCGGCATTGACCATCTCGAACTTCAGCGTCGCGTCAGCTGGTTGAGCGAGAACAAAGAGCAGGATGCCCACAAAAGCCAGCGCTATGCCTACGCTGCAAATAAAGAGATATTTCCAGGCGGCTGCGATGGTCTTTTGATTGTTTTCTATGCTGATAAGAAGCGCGGAAAAGATGGTGGTAGCTTCCACGAATATCCAGATCAAGCTGAGGTCGCGTGCCATAAAGGCTGCATTCATCGCCGCGATAAACAGCATCAAAAAGATGGAATAAAGCCGGTGTGCTTTCAGCGTTCGTTTGGGCGGGTCTCCCAAAGAATATAGCGCCACGAAGAGGTATATAACCGCCGTGATCAGGAAGGCGAAGAGTCCGATCTTGTCTATGACGCCACCTTCACCGAGGTTCAGGTAAAGCGGGAGCGCAAAGCCGAGATTGATAATTGCATGCGCGAAGACCAAGAAATCAATGCCTCGCATCTTCTTGATCAAAAAGCTGAGTGCAACGAGTATTATCGGCAGGGCAAAAATGCTTATTCTTAACATCTCGGATGCTCCTCAAGGGGGTTTATCTCCCCATCAGGGAAGGTGGATTTGATGCGTTTGAGAAAGAGCACTGCGATCAGCACAGTCAGGATGAGGTCTAAAGAGATTCCCAGGCTGATCACCTGTGGGAGATTGCCGCTAACCGAGATGGAGAGCAGGAATATGCCGTTTTCCATGAGCAGATAGCCCATGAGGTGGGTGATGAGCTTTTTGTTTGCAATGATGATGAATATCCCTTTCAAGATGGTAGCAAAAGCAATGCCGAATTCCAGCGGGAAAAGCTTGCCGGAATGCTGTCCTGAGAAGCTCGCTAAAGCAAAGCTTCCCAAAAAGATAAAGCTCATGATGGCAAGCGAAAAGAAGTTTGAAACATGTGCTTCTACCTCGCGGCGAATATCGTTTTGCTTTATGGTGTCCCATAGGAACCACGGGATGATAATCGCTTTGAAAACAAGAGTTTCCAGCGCGATAAAAGAGAAACTGAGCCAATTCAGATGTGTGCTCTTGAAGATGGTGATCAAGAAGAGGATGAAGCCCTGTGCCGCCAAGATGCGGATCAGGGAATTGAGCATATTTGTCACCGAGGCAAATAGCAAGGTGATGCCGAAGATCAAAACGAGAATCTGTATCATCTTACCAAGCTCCAATGCTTTTTGCGATCAAAGCGGCAAGCGCCAAGACCGAGATTGAGACGGGAACAAGAACCAGCTCGAGATTACGATTCATGCGTAGGCGGGCGATTAAACTCTCCATAATGCCGGTGATGATGCCGATCCCGAGGGTGATCAAAAGAAAAGCGATGAGAGGGAATGTGCAGCTCGCAGGGATGATGATCTGAGCGATCAGTGCGGCATAGATCAGCATCTTCAGCGCGGCTGTGTAGTGGATGAGCCCCAAAGAGAAACCGCTGTAATCCAAGACCATCACTTCGTGTATCATAGTGAGTTCCAGGTGGGTTGCAGGGTCGTCGAAGGGCACGCGGCAGGATTCTACCAAGAGCATGATGTATAAGGCGAGTATCATGAATATGCCCACGATCAGCGCGAGTAGATCGTTGCCGCCCAGGCTGTAATTACCCAAGATGGATGAAAGTGAGGAAAAGCCCGAGGAGTAGATCAGCGATGCAAGAATCAGCACAAAGGCAGGTTCCAAGAAAGCGGTGAAGCTGATCTCACGGCTGGCGCCCATGCCTTCAAAGCTGCTGCCTGCATCAAGCGCTGCAAAGACCATCACGCCCTTTGTCATCGCCAAGAGGTATAATACGAGGATGAAGTCTCCCTTGAAGCTAAAGAGTGCCGTCTTGCCGCCAATTGGCACAAATAGCGCGGCGACAAGGGTTCCGGCAAGAGCCAAGGAAGGTGCAGCACGGGTGAAGAACGACGCACTGGTGCTGATCACCTCGTCTTTGCGAATCAGCTTGAAGAAGTGGAAATATTGCTGGAATAAGCTCTGTCCTTTCCTGCCGACCATGATGGCTTTCACGCGCGAGATCAGCCCCGGAAGGAAGAGCGGTAATAAGAGGATGGTGAGTATATTTATCATTTGAACCCCAAAACGTAGATTATCATGAGGATTAAGAAGAGTAGCCCAAGCGCGATGTAGGCGTTGATCATGCCGCTTTCCAGCCTCTCGAAGAGCGAGAAGAACCAGTAGATCGCGCGCGAAATGGGCTTGATGATATATTCATTGATGGGATCTAATATCTTTTGGATGTAAGAGACCTTCTTGGGGAAGAGCTCATCCGGCTTGTCGTCCTTCTGTCTTATCAATATGAAGGGTTTGAGGAAATAGCCCAGCGGGTTTGAAAACGCCAGCGAAGTGTATTGCATCCTGGGATTCGGCTTCTGATAAGCACAGCCCCAAGTGGGATTGATCTCTTCTTTGATAAGCTTGCGGCGAATCAGATAGAGGAAGCCAAAGATAATCACCAGCAGGATTAGCATATAGCTGATCTTGCCATAGATCTCGTGAAGCATGGAGAAGCTGCGCATATCAAGGCCTAACCATCTGAGTAGCGGGCGGATAAAGCGCAGGCTGATCCCTCCGAAGAAGCCCGTGAAGAGGATAGCAAAGCTGAGAACCAGCTGAGGAATGCGCATCAGGCGCGGTGCTTTCTCGGCTGTGGCGGCTTCATGACTGCGTGCATTACCCAAGAAGGTGAGTCCGAAGACCTTTGCAAAGGCGATCAATGCCAGCGCTCCGATAAAGGCAAGAGATGCCAGCATAAAGACGCTTATCAGCGAAGTGGAAAGATGGGGTGAATTGATCCCCGAAAGCATGCTGAAATAGATGCTGAACTCACTGATAAAGCCATTACCAATGGGCAGAGTGGCAATCGCAAAGGTGCCGATCAGGAAGTATATCGCCGTAGAAGGCATACGCTTTGCAAGTGAGCCGAGACTGTCCATCTCGAGGCTCTTTGCGCCCAAAAGAACGTTACCCGATAGGTAGAAAAGCAGTGCCTTGAAGAAGCTATGAAAGAGTATGTGCAAGAACGCGCCGGCAAAAGCCAAAGTGGCAAGCTGTGTGTTGCCTGAGTATGCGCCTAAGAGTCCCAGTGAGATACCCATGCCGATCACGCCTATGTTCTCTATCGATGAGTATGCTAAAGCACGCTTGATATGGCTGCTGCTCATGGCGTGTATCACTCCCCAGAATGCGCTGATCACGCTGATGAGGGCAAAGATCGCGATCTCTGTAAGGCTGAATACATTGCTCAGAACCAGCATCAAGATGCCGTAGAGCCCCGTCTTGATCATCATTGCGCTCATAATGCCGGATACGTGTGCAGGCGCTACGGGATGCGCAATAGGCAGCCAAGAGGAGAGCGGAACAAAGCCCGCCTTGAAGGCAAAGCCTATCATCAGTAGATACAGAGGCAAGCGAGGCATATTGTGCATCATGGCGAGATTAAAGCTTCCGCTGTGGTAATAGAGCAAGCCAAATCCTGCCATCAGGAATGCACCGCCTATCTGCATGGTAATGATATACGTTATCGCAGCTTTCAGGCTCTCTTTTCTATCTAATATGATGGCAAAGAAGGATGAGATTCCCATGATCTCCCAAAGTAGGAGGAACATGATACTATGGCGTGCCCAGAGCAAGCCATGCATGCTGAGTCCCAGCATGCCCAGCCAAAAGAGGTGGGACGCCGTGCCCTTCTGAGGGTCCTTTCTCAGGTAGCCCACGCCGTGTATTATGCCCAAAGGCAAGCCAAAGGCAAAGATGAGCCCAAAGAAGGCTGAGAGCGGGTTTAATGCAAGAAGCACCTCGCCATACTTTGCAGGGATTAGGAGCTGATATACGCTCTGCGATCTGCCGAATAGCTGAGTTAAATACTCGTAGCCCAGGAGCGCACTTCCTGCCGCCCACAAGATGGCAAAGGTCTCTTTACGCTTGAGTAGCGCAGGGATCAGAGCAAGGATGAGTAGTATAAAACCGACTATCATTTTGCCCCCATAAAGCTATGTATTGCATGCACGATGGAGAGCGGATGAGCAGGACATCCGGGAATGTATAGCTGAGCCTCAAAGCTCTCTATGAAGCTTCTGTCTATCTGATCCGATGAAGCAAAGCTGCCGCCGCTGATGGCGCAGGTTCCGCATAGGATGATAAACTTCGGCTTTGGGATGCTTTTATAGGTTTCCAAGAGTGCATAAGCCATGTTCTTGCTGATAGGTCCCGTGAGTATGACTGCGTCCGTGTGTCGTGGAGATGCTTCCACCTCAATGCCATAGCGGCCGATATCGAAGTTCACGTTTGAGGATGCGCCCAGTTCTTGTTCACAGGCATTGCATCCGCCGGCGCTAACGTTCCTCATCGCAAAAGAGCGACGGGTGAGACGCGGCATTGGCGGTGTGATCTTAGGCATCTCTTTCTGTCCCGGAGCGATGATAAGCTTCTCGCGTGAGTCTGCCGCCATCTTGTAGTCAGGCATAAAGCTGATAATCTCGGGCGCGGTACGCTCACATAGTCCACAGAATACGCAGAGCCCCATGTCTATGCCCTTATCAGAGATAGCGCCCGTGGGACAGAGGGGAATAAGCGGGCTAAGATCAGCACCTTCCACTATCTCCGGCCTGCCGGGGAAGGAGGGATGTATGCCCGTAGTAAGCGGGTTTGGAATGGCTTGATAGCCGTGTGTTATTCGTGCTTTCAGGAGGTTGATCATCAGAGGTCACTCCCACAATATGATAGGTTAAAGCTTTTATTACAAATAGGAAAGTCTGAGATGGCAGTCTCGCGCATTGCAAGTGCCAAGCCCTGCCAGTTCACAAAAGAGGGATCAAGCATCTTATACCAAACAACTTCGCAGGCGGCATTGGTCTTGATCATGTGTATGATACGTCCGCGCCAGCCTTCTACTATGCTGATGGCGATGCTACTCGGGCTAAAGTTACCGAGCTCACGTTTTGTCTCCGCCTCGAAATCCAGCTTAAAAAGAAGGGAAAGAACAATATCTATGGACTGTATGATTTCACGATAGCGCAAAAGAGCGCGGGCATAGACGTCGCCGCTATAGATGGTAAAGGGCTCGAAGCTGTTTTGCTCAGGCAAGGGAAAGTCGAGACGCGCATCGCTTGGTATTCCGCTGGCTTTGGCTGCCATGCCGCTGATGCCCAGTGCGATGACGTCGGCGCTACTGAGCACTCCCGTATCATCAAAACGAGAGAGCACAGAGCTATTGCCAAACATTGCTTCAGCGCTGTTTATCACCTGTGCGCGCACTTCTTTGAGCGTGTCTCTGAGTATATCAGCCTGCTCTTTATTGATGCCATAATTCACTCCTCCGGGCGTGAGCCAACGCTTGCCAAACCTGCTTCCGCAGATGGCAAGTGCAGAGTTTATCACGGTTGTGCGCAGCGCAGCAAAGAGATTTTGTCCCATGATGTAAGCTATATCCGTTCCCAGTGCAGAGAGATCTGCCAAGTGCATGGCGGCGCGCTCCATCTCGAGGGCTATAAAGCGGATGGGCATTGCAGCGCCGGGGCTATCCGAGAGCGCTTCCAAAGCGAGGCAATAGGCAAGATTGTGCCCGATTGCAGTATCGCCGGCAATGCTTTCGGCAAGGTGTGATTTCTCACGGATATCACCTTCGAGGAAGAGCTTTTCTATCCCGCGATGTTGATATCCCAATTGGATTTCAAGGTGTTTCACCCTCTCGCCTTTACAGATGAAGCGGAAGTGTCCCGGCTCTATCACTCCGGCATGCACGGGACCCACGCCCACTTCGTGTAAGAGCGGTGAATCACTCATCAGATATGGGTAGTCCTCGTGTTTCTCCTCTTTGGGGAGGTGATTACGCACAGATTTGAGCCAAGGATGTCCCTCAGGCAAGATGCCAAACTCTTCATAGAGCAAGCGTTCATACATGTTAAAGGCGGGAAACTCCGGGGTTAGGGAGTCATAGCTTTCTGAAATGGGGAAGGGCGCAGAGAGCAATTTGAGCTCGCCATCCTTCCCAAAAAGCGCATAGATAAGCTTTTCAGAGCTGCCAAAATAGTTCAGCAAGAGATGTCCGTCCGAGATAAGCTGTCGGATGTATTGGAAGAAATCCAACAATTCCAGCGGCATCGGTTCAGGTATCAATCGGGGGTTTTTCATCGTCCTCATCTGCTTTTATAGTATTAGCATGCGTGTTATTGCAGGCTTGTTCTTGATATATTTTAATATTTGCAAAACTGTAAAGGAAAATCTTTGCCTCAGGATGCTGTTTTGCAAGTTAAGAGACATTATGAGCTTCTAAAACCTCATACAGGCGTGCTTTTAAACACTTGGCTGAGCGGGATAAGATTGACTCCCATCGCCTCAATTTGGCTGAGGAATTTATGCAAGGCATCGAGCTTTTCACGATTATGACAGTGTGTGATGATGATGACAGGCTCTTTGCGGCCTCTGTAAGCGCCGAGATCTTGTATCTTTTGCGCGAGAGTCTCATCGCTGCTATCCGGCACATCAAGGAAGATATCGCGGCGCGCGAAAGGCACATCATGCTCTTTTGCCACGGCATAGACCACGCTTTTTGCGGTCGTTACGCTATCAATGAAGAAGATACCCCTCTTTTTTATGTGTTTGAGAACGGCGTTCATAGTGCTCACGCTTTCTGTGGAAGTGCTGCCCATGTGGTTATTTGTGCCTATCGCCATGGGAAGTTGTTCAAGGAAAGAATCGATAAGCGGGGCGATATCCTCTCTGGGCATATCTTCGGAGATGTATCTCTCACCGGGACTGGTGGTGCTAAGCTTTGCTTAAAACAAGCGCAGAGAAAGGCGCGGCTAAAGGGCATGAGATCATACTCCATCTGCCTATGGAAGACCGGGACTGGTGGTGCTAAGCTT
>DUNQ01000070.1 GCA_012839325.1 Candidatus Cloacimonadota bacterium | reverse complement strand
TCTTCATGAGGGATGGCTTCTTGCAGGATCTGATCTCGCGAGCGATGATGTGCCAAGAGATCCAGGAAGTTATAGACGAGTACAACGAGGTTCTCGCGACTCCAAGTTTCTATCTTGCGTAGAACGAAGTTCCCCTCTTCCATATTGAATATCTTCACATACTTAGAAGCGGGATCGAGGTGGTAGCCCAAGTCTTCCACATGCTCATCCAAAAGCTGGTGTTCATTGCGGTTGCGGCTATTATCCATCTCTGAGGATGTTACCCAATACTCAGGGAACCTCTTGGCGATATCAATGGGCAAGAGTCCGCTGAAGATAGAGTTTCTGGAGAAAGGCGTTGCAGTTGGCAAGATGCTGAAATACAGCTCCAGCTCTTCCTCAAAAAGCTCTTGGATATAGGGCTGAATCGCCAGATATTGATCCAATCTCATGCAGTCTATCACTATGAAATATATGGGCACACCTTCTTCAAAATGGGGCGCTACATATTGCGAGATGATGTCGAAGCTGAGGTTTGGCCTATCATCGGTCTTCAGCCAATCGCGATAATTCCGTTCCACATAGTTGGTGAATTCCGTGTTGCAATTTCTTTTTTCAAGGAAGTGGGTCTGCCTGAGGCCGTCGTCATTGACCTCATCTATGCGCAGTTCCCACTCTGCCATCTCTTTGTATATTTGCTGCCATTCTTCCCAATCGGGGCCGGCAAAGAGCTTTTGATTCAGCTGGCTCACATACTGCGAATATTGGCGTCCTATTTCATTTGCTCTGATCTCATCGGCCTGAAAGATCTTCTTGATCGCCATGATGATCTGCGAGGGATTGATGGGTTTGATGAGATAATCCGAGATTTGCGAGGCGATGGCTTTGTTCATCAGTCCTTCTTCCTCGCTTTTTGTGACCATGATGATGGGGATGGCGCTATTGATTCTCTTGATTTCTTTGAGGGTGGTAAGCCCGTCCATGCCCGGCATCATCTCATCCATGATCACCATATCATATTTATTTTCAACAACTTTCTCGATGGCGTCTTCGCCGTTGTTGCAAGTATCAACAATGTAGTTCCTCTCTTCCAAAAAGAGGATAAAAGGTTTGAGCAGATCGATCTCGTCGTCTACCCAGAGTAGTTTCATCTGTTTCATCTTACGTATCAAAATCCTCCTTTATTATTCTGTGCTTTGTTCAAATTCGCGTTGTCTTTCGCGAATGATCTTTTTCATGTCATCAAGATCGGCATCTTGGAAGAAGAGCGCAAGCTTGAAGTTTAACTCTGTCTTGGAGCAATTGAGCCAGGAAGTCATCTTCTCGAAGTATTGCTCAATGAATATCATCTTTGCGTCTTTGTTGTCTTCTTTTTCTTGTTTACGGATCTCCTTGATCTCTTGACGTAGCTCGTTTGTGGGAGTTTCTTCGGCTTTCTTTATCCATTCTTCGCGCACTTCCCAATCCGCTTTATGAACCATGGGTCTGATCAGCTGAAGCCTCTCAAAGCCTATCTCTTTGATGCTCATCTCGTCTAAATCCATGTCTTCGACATAGAGATCAAAGGTGCCTGCGAGCCTGTTTGCCAAAGTAGCCGAAAGCTGATATTCCGCTTCCACGAAGTCTTTGAAGTTGTCATAACCTCTAAAGCGATAGAGTCTCATGCGCTTGATTTCGCTGAGCAATTCGCCTAATGCCACAAAATTGTCCTCCAACCTCTCTTTGAGATTGGCGATAGCGTCAAACTTTTCTTCCGGCGTCATCGTTGTTCTAATTTCTGTCATAATCCTTTTCCTCACTCCCCTGTGGGATAATATATGTATTCTTCAGAGGGGAAAGTTCCGTCTTTCACCTCGCGATCAAAATCACTGATACCTTGGACGATGATCTCGTCCAGATTGGCATATTGTTTTACAAACTTAGGCTTCATATTGCTGTGTCCCAGCATATCATGATAGACCAAGACCTGTCCATCGCAATATCTTCCCGCACCTATGCCGATGGTGGGGATATCCAGCATGCGCGTGACCTTCTTAGCGAGCTCCTCAGGGATGGCTTCGAGCACAAGCATAAAAGCACCTGCTTCCTGAACTGCAAGAGCTTCGCGCTCAAGGATCTCTGCCGCACTCTCGCCTTTGCCTTGAACCTTATATCCGCCGAATCTGAGCACGGATTGCGGGGTGAGCCCCAGATGTCCGCACACAGGAATCTCTATATCCACGATTTCTCGGATGGCATCTATCCGGCTCTGGCTTCCGCCTTCCAGTTTCACTGCATTCGCTTTGCCTTCCAGCACCAACCTCGCCGCATTCCTCTTAGTTTCTTCCATGGAGATGTGATAGCTCATATAAGGCATATCTGTGATCACATATTTATATGGCGCACCGCGGCGAACTGCAGCGCTATG
The DNA here is from genome assembly GCA_012839325.1 of Candidatus Cloacimonadota bacterium. Lineage (GTDB taxonomy): Bacteria > Cloacimonadota > Cloacimonadia > Cloacimonadales > Cloacimonadaceae > UBA5456. The sequence goes on along the minus strand of DUNQ01000070.1, from coordinate 3,408 downwards.
CACTACCATATCGTCCATCGTGACGCCGATAGTGCCGTCATAGCCCAAAATTACATTACCGAGGCTATCACCCACGAGGATGATTTCTACTCCGGTTTGAGACACGCTTTTTGCGCCGGGATAGTCATAAGCCGTGATCATAGTGATCTTTTGTTCTTTCTTTTTCATGCGAGCGAAACTGCTCGGGCCCAAAACCTTATTCGCGGATACTGTCATTGTCGCTTCCTTCTTGTTCATATATTTCGCTTTCGGACTGCATTCGGGATTCGTCGTCCCCCAAAAGCAAGTCTGAGGCAAATGTTCCTTTATTTAAGATGAGATCGTATAGGATTCTCCCATCGGGATACCAGCCTAAGAAGCGTCCATGTGGCGCATTTTGAATATATTGCACACTCATCATGGGCTTTCCATCCGGATACCAAAAGAGAGCGTTTCCTTCCTTTTTCCCTTGTTTATAGCTGATTACGTAGATGATAGAGCCGTTTTCATCGGATTCATATACTTGGCCGCTAAAGGGATTTTCACCACTATAAAGAAGATCGTCTTTTATCACAAGCTCTGCCATATCTATCGCATCTTCAGACAATTGCCAGTTTTGTGCATGGAGATATTCATCTGAATAGTTCATTGCATAGGCAAGGTTTGTGAAGATAAAAAACATAATCAAAATCAGCGGACAGAGGGAATACTTCGCCTCAAAAGGGCGGGCTGTTCTTTGCGCCGCTTTTTTCTTTTTCATATACAAACACATTTTTCTACTCCAAGAGACAAGTCAATCTTTTTCTTGATTTATCGCCACTAATTAAAAGATAAGCTGAAAATGCAGCTCGGTCAAGGGATATTTCCCCACTCGCTTTTCGTGCAATAGCAAATCAAAAAAACTTGCCTCTACTATTATATAGGAGCCCAAAAGTGTAAAAAAAGCCCAAAACATTCAATAATCTTTTATCGAATAGGCTAAAGTATTGCAAAATAATGCCCGAAATAATTTGAAAAAATGAGAGTCGATTGCGTAACTTGAGTATGAGGTATAGCTAAGTTCACATGTGAAAAAAAGAGAAGTGAGAAACTTAGGCGCGATTGTAAGGATATTATGGAATAAAGAGCGGGCTCAGGCTATTTTTGGCACTTAGGACAAAAGAAACTGGAGCGTCCTGCTAAACGGATATTCTCGATATCATGCCCTCTGGGACACTCTTTCTTTTGATATACTCTCAAAAACCTCTGAAACTTCCCGCTTTTATCATCTACGTTTCTGTAATCTGAGATGCTCGTGCCGCCGGCTACTATCGCCTCTTCTAAGACCTCTTTGGTATCCTTTACTATGCGTTTGATCTCCGATAAATTGACTTTTCCGCCGCTGCGATCGGGACGCACCCCGCTGCGGTATAAAAGCTCACAAACATAGATGTTGCCCAGTCCGGCGATGAGTCTTTGATCCAAGAGCAAGTTCTTTATCGGCGCCTTTCTGCCTTTTAAAACCTGCGTTAGATATTTGCTGTTTAGCTCTTCTTCCAGCGGCTCCACGCCCAGCTTGGGAAGATAATTATCCAGATTTTCACTTTTGAAAAGCCAGATTTTGCCAAAGGTGCGCGGATCGATGAACCTTATCGCCTCGCCGTCTTCGAGCTCAAAACGCGCCCGTTCGTGTTTGTGAATATCTTCCGGTTGCGGCTCATAGACCAGCTTGCCCGTCATCCTCAGATGCACGATTGAGCTATATCCCTCGTTAAAGTCAAAGATCATATATTTCCCGCGTCGCCAAGCCTTCTTCAACGATAGGGGAAAGATATCCTCAGCCAAGTGGGGATCAAGGATGAGCGTGCCGGGATAGTAGCTTTTCAGCCCCAGCACGCGCTTTGTTTGCAGGATGGGCAAGACCCCATCCAATACACTTTGAACTTCAGGTAATTCCGGCATTTATTGCACAGATTCCTTGATTTTTTCGATGATATATGATTCGGGCGCTGCGCCTTCTTGGAACCAATCTTCATTGACCACCGTGCGCGGAACGCCTGCAACCGAATATTTATCGCCAAGATGCGGGAACTCCGTCACTTCCACCATATCGGCACGCACTTTATCGCTGTAATATGCCATCTGATGGGCAAGGATCACAGCCGGCGGGCAATGCGGACAGGTAGGCGTTACAAATACTTGTAAATGAACGTCTTCTTCAAGCGAATCGAGATACTTCTTAGTATCGTCTTTGAGCTTTGTAATCCCCGTAGAAACCATAAGAATTGCCGAGAGCAGTGAGGAAAATTCATATCCGCTGGGGATGCCGAAGAGGCGAATGCCACGATCTTTTTCGTCCATCACCACAAGCGCCGGAACTTTATCTATATTATATTTTTCCACCTCAGCTTTGTCCTTATCAAAGTCAAAAGTTTGCAGCTTTACCAAAGGATTTGCCGTGGTGAGTTCAGTCATAAGTTGATGCGTTTCTTTACAGAGATGACAGTCATCTTCCTTGGTGAAAAGCACCAAATTTGCTTCATTTTTCATGTTTGAAAGCGCCTTGATTACGTCTTTCATTACCTTATCGTCTAATATTTGCATGATTACTCCTTAAAATTTCATGTGATACTGACAAATATTATAACACTATTCTGTGAGTAGGCAAATATTTTGTTTAGCAAGATAAAAAAGCGCTGCCTCTTTCGCTATTGAATGGAGGCAGCGCTTAAGTAATTATTTATGATTTAATCAAAGTCTGCGATCTGAGCTTTTACCAGTTCGACCTTGATCTTATTTTCTTCTTCTCTTTCGCGTTCGCGAGCCACTATTTCCGGCTTTGCGTTTTCCACAAACTTAGGATTATTCAGCTTTCTTTGCACGCTCATCAGCTCTTTTTCGTGTCTTTCTAATTGCTTCATCAGCCTTGCTTTTTCGATTTCGGGATCAATCAGCCCTGCAAGCGGGATGAAGATTTCGATATTGCGCACCACTGCACTGACAGCGGGTTTGGGCTTCTCGGTGTCTTTTCCGCTATGGATTTCTTCCACTCTTGCCAGCCTCGCAAAATAGCCTGCATAATCTTCAAAAAGCTTGTTCTGAGCATCTTCCGCCGTGCGCACATAGATCTTCACACCTAAAGCAGGAGAGAGGTTCAATTGCTTGCGCAGGTTGCGGATAGCCGTGATGCTTTCTTGCACGAATTTCATTCCGTCGGCGATGTCTTTATCGATGAGCTCGTCGTCCGCAACGGGGAAATCGGCAATGATCAGCGCCTCATCTTCCATGGGGAATTGCTCTTTCACGCTTTGCCAAATCTCTTCGCTGATGAAGGGCATGATGGGATGTAAAAGCCTCATTCCTGCCTGCATTACGTCCAAGAGAACATACTTCGCTGTGAGCTTTTCCTGATGGCTCGCATCATCGCTCAATCTATCCTTGCTCAGCTCG
>DUNQ01000009.1 GCA_012839325.1 Candidatus Cloacimonadota bacterium | reverse complement strand
TGCTTATGGATTTGTTATAGTATTATTTTAACGCCAAAACGGGAACCCGGTGAATATACCGAAATTCCCGATTGTCTATAAAAGCCGAGCCTTACCGAATTAATATCTTTAGACGGATACCGCTTTGCGCACTTTATTTGCCTTCAGGCAAGAGCTGCACACTTTAACGCGTTTAGTTCCGTCATCGGTAATAGCGCGGATCGTATGTAGGTTTGGATAGAATCTACGCTTAGTAGCATTCAAGGCATGAGAGCGATGATTGCCGACCTGAGCGGACTTTCCACAGATATCGCATATCTTTGACATGATAAACCGTTCCTTAATTTTTTTGATTTGTATGCCATTAAATAATAGCACCCATTTTTGACAAGTCTTTTTATTTCACAGTCTGGGGAAGGCGCACGTCAAAGCGGCTACCGGTGGGCTCTACGGGGAAATATTCCATGCGCCCTTTATGTTCCATAACGATCTTATGACAGATGGGAAGTCCGAGACCTGTGCCGCGTTGTTTCTCTTCCGTCACAAAGGGTTGGAAGATGCTATCGCGGATGTGTTCCGGCACTCCGGGACCGTTGTCTATCACGCTGATCTGCAGCCAGCCGGAGCTCTTGGTGGCGGTGACGCGGATCTCGCCGGCATCCACCATTGCTTCGCTCGCGTTTTTGATGAGGTTTTCCATCACACGACGGATCTTATTCTCATCAAAATAGACGGCTTCATTGATTTTATGTTCAAAGACAAGCTCGATATCTCTTCCTTTCATCGCAACTTCATGATTCTTTTGCAAGTCTTCAAAGAAGTTATTGATATCCACTTTTTGGATAACGGGCGTCACTTCCACACCGCGAGCAAAGTCAAGTATCTCGCGCACCATTTGATCGATGAGACGAGATTGCTTGATGATGCTTTGGCTGAATTTATCGCTATCGGGATAGAGATTTTCGATGAGCTGAGCGGTGAGAATGATGACCGTGAGCGGGGTCTTGATATCGTGTATTACGCGACTTACCGCCATACCGATCGTCGTGAGACGGTTCTTACGCAGCATCTCATCGAGCAGATCAACAAAGCGCTCGTTTGTATCACGCAGACGCGTTGAGAGTGTGCGCATGAGGTTGAGCATCACCACGGGATGTTTATAAGACAGCTTCACGAAGGCATGTTTATTGATATCCAAAACCTCCACATAGCCGAGGGCTTCAACGCTTGCACTTCGCGGCGCATCGCTGATGATACCCATTTCGCCAAAGACCTCTCCCTGCCTGAGCGTAGAAAGCTCCGCATAGGGAGATTCCATGCTTTTAAGGCTCTTTGTGATCCTCACTTCGCCCTTCATGATATAATATATAGAATCAGCGCTATCATTTTCTTCAATGATCATATCGCTTTCTTTGTATGTTCGCTTTGTCAGATCGCCTTCATAAGGAAGCAGGTCTTCTTCCTTTAGGCCTTGAAAAAGCAGTATCGACTTACATGCTTCTGCAGCTTTCATTTTTCCCCCTGCAAATATAGGACTTATTCTTTTGGTAAAGACATTATATATGCGAAAAGCTGTCAAGTCTTTTGAACGCCCCGCCTTTTTTTGATATTCTTTTACCCACAAACCGGCATCTTTTAACAAAAAAGTGTAATTCAGATTCAGGGTATTCTAAGCTCAAGATACCTAATCAGATCAGCTTTATATTTGGATGTTATTCTTTCATTGTATTTATTTATACCGAGGTAGGATCCGGTGTGAAATATTATCCCTGCAGAGAGGAAAAAAGTGCCGGACAAATTAAGGTTTTCTTTATACAATTCCGCGGACATGGCATACAGGAAACCCGTAGTAAGAAAGGTTGATAGGGCATTCTGATAGCTTTTGAGGGGAAGATATCCCAAGCCCGGAACGATATTTATGATATTTGATACAGCACCGGATTTTGAGAGATTCTTCTCATATTCCTTGAATTGATTCTGAATGGATGTATCAGCCTCAACGAACATATCTTCCGTGTTTATAAGAGACTTTGCCAAGCCCATCTGGTTTTGTTTCAAGTAATTGAGCATCAAAAGATATTGCAGGTCTTGCTTCAGCGGGCTGTCTTCAAGATTATTTTGCAAAATATGTTCATTTGATTGATCTATAAGCCCTATGTTTGACAATGATCTTGCATAAATATATGAAGCTTTCGGATTGCCTGAAAAAGCATTGATATCAACGCTCATATCACGAATCACCGACTGATAGTTTCCCAAATAATACATGCTTTGGATAATCTGAAAGCGATTTTCTTCAAACTTGATATTGTCCGGCTCCATGTAATTGATACGCTTATACTCCAATATTGCACTGCGGAAGTCATTTGAATCATACAAGCTGTCTGCAAATGCCTGCGACTTGGAAACATCGATCTCGCCGGCAAATAGCAATGCGGTCATGAATAAGATTGATAAAACTACTGTTTTAGGGTTCAACTTCGTCAACATGCTTATTACGTCCTTCCTCATCGAGCAAAGAATGATATTGCCATATATCTTTGGAACATCGAATTAGTCTATCAGCCGTATGGAAAAAACCCAAGAGCCCATATTTCTTAAATGAATCCTGAGAGTATCGCGAACACGAGGGCAACATGATACAATTCGAGCCGTTTATTTCAGAAAGCGTTTTCTGGTATAAGTTCAGAACCTGATGGAAAGACGAAATCTCCGGCAGATCTATCTTTGTCTTGTCGATCTTCAGCGTATCAATATCTCTATCATGCCCATATAACTGTATTGAAAGCATGATAAACACTATGATTATCAGGCATTTTGAGACGCATCTCATGGCTCAACGATCACCTCATGCACGCCGGATACTCTTGCCACGATATTTGTTCCAGACAATAATCTTGCATCTTCTCCATGAATGAGGCAGCCTAAAGGACATAAGAAGAATCCAACCAACAGGGCGATTAGAAGATTGCTTCTTCCTTCCACTGTGATTGATCCATGCACGGGGATTTGAGAGCCATCAACTGCCGTAACAGATGTCACATCAACGGTCAAGGTCCCCGCCCCTCCAATTATCCGATTGGAATAGGCTTGTTTAACGATACCGATTGCTTCCGCCCCGGGAACAACAACCATCTTATTTTCAACGTATATGCCGTCAACAACGATGAACTTGACCTCAGTCCCCTCTCTTGATTCTCTGGGAGAGATAGTGTCATTAACTTGCAGCGTGACAGTGCTTCCCGGCGGAACAGCAACCACCTCTGCATGAAGGGGTGCTTTAGACCAAAACATGGTATTTAGTAATAAAAAACACATGAAAACTGACAAGGCTTTCTTAACAGCGGACATTTTCGTTCTCCTTTTGTGTGATTCTGATTTAGAGGCTTTTGCAACTTGAAATCATAATAACTTGAACATGTGGAAAACTGTCAAGTCTTTTGAACGCCCCGCCTTTTTTTTGACATATTTTTAGTGAAAAACCGCTATTTTCAAGTGATGAATCTACCTTTGAAAGCATTATATTTCAGGCTTGATGGATTTTATCTTGACAAGCATTCAGTTTTAACATAAGTAGTTCCTAAGAGCTAAGACATTAGAGATGTGATCTTTCTTAAGAAAAATAAGCATAAATAAAACATGAAATCAAAGGAGTTAAGACATGAACAAGCCTCGTAAAACGATTATACTTTTGATTCTTGCCGCACTCATGATCGCGGGCGGACTCTTTGCTCAGGAAGTTATGAGAATCACCCGTAAAGACAGAACAACTATTGACATCCCCACCTCGGAGATAGACAAGATTACTTTCCACGGCGGAGCTCCCCAAGTTCAAGACGATCAACTCAAAGACGCAGACGGAAATGTGTATAAAACCGTGCGCATCGGGAACCAAGTTTGGATGGCTGAAAATCTTCGCACCACTAAGTTTGCTGACGGCAGCCCCATCCCCGTAGTGCGCGATAATAACACCTGGAAGAATACTACCGACCCCGCTATGTGTTGGTATAAACATGACCAGGCAAACTATGGCACCATCTATGGCGCATTTTACAACTGGGAAGTGGTAAATTCCGGCAAAATAGCTCCTCCCGGCTGGAGAGTTCCTACCCAAGAAGATATTGATGAACTTTTTGAACATCTGAAAAACACCTATCAAACCGACATTGGATATAAGCTAATGACCGCGCAAAAAGGGCATTGGGTAAACAATCGCGGCAGCAATGAAACCGGTTTTACCGGAATGCCCGGCTATAGAAAAAGCGATGGAGCATTTTATGCCGGCGGAGGCACATCCGGAAATATATGGTCTTCCACAATCAATTTCAACAATGCGAGTCGTGCTCGTTGCCTCAATCTGAACTATGGTGGTAAAGCTACTCTCGGCAATGGTGATCGCACCGAAGGCCAATATATTCGCTTCATCAAAGAATAAGCAATAACCTCAAAAATCTATCGCGGGATGGAAGCTCTATCCCGCTTTTTATTTCCCAAAACCGCATTATTTCCCAAAATCATTCATTTTTTAGCCCAAAAGTAAAGATTTATCTTGACTTAGAGGCTTATGGATTATAATATACTATGAAAATTAAATATCAGACTTTAGGAGGTTTACCATGTTTTTAAGCGGACAACAGCTTAAGCAAGTTTTCGACAAAGCCAAAAAGGAAAGATTTGGCATAATCGCCTCGAACGTAGTTTTTGACACACAGATAAGAGGATTGATCCAAGGTTATAATAGCGCAGGTTCAGACGGACTCATGCAGATGAGCGCAGGCGCCTGCAAATATGCCGCCGGCGAGAGCGAGGACATCGAGGTCGGAGCCAGACTCATCTCCTCCATGATCCAAGTTTTTGCCTCCCAATTCCCCAATAGCGGTGTGGGTTTGCACATAGACCACGCCACGCCTAACTACTTTGATTTCATAGTTTATTGCATCGAGAACAAACTGGTGACCTCCGTGATGATAGACGCTTCCCACGAAAGCCTGGAAGAGAACATCCGCATCACCAAAGAAGTGGTGGATATCGCTCATAAACACGACATTTTAGTTGAAGGCGAGATAGGACGCATCAAGGGCACGGAAGACGAGATAGTATCCGATGTGGAGCTATATACAAAGCCGGAAGAAGCCCTGGAATATGTAATGAAGACCAATGTTGACCTCTTTGCCGCCTCCGTGGGAACAAACCACGGCGTATCCAAAGGCGAAAACATTGTCCTGCGCCTGGATCTCGTAAAGGAAATCGACGATCTGCTCATCAAAAACGGAGTGGAGCGCGGCATAGTATTGCACGGCGCCTCCGGACTCACCGACGAACAGCACCATCAGGCTATCAAAAATGGAGTGGTAAAAATCAACAAAGACACTCACTATCAGATGGATATGGCTGAAGCAATTCAAGAATATTGGGAAAGAGAAAAGTATGCAATCGTGAAACCGGACGATGTATCCGAAGCCGATTACATCCCGAACAAAGGTAAATTTGACCCGCGCAAATGGCTCATTCACGGAGAAAACAGAATGAACGAAACACTTCAGGAATTCTGCCGACTAACCGGAAGCGCAAATAAAAGCATTCTGCTATAGGAAGGATAAAACATCATGATTAGAATAGCAATAAACGGATTTGGACGCATAGGCAGATTGGTCTTGCGCGCCATCCTCGCCCACCATCCCGAAAT
>DUNQ01000069.1 GCA_012839325.1 Candidatus Cloacimonadota bacterium | reverse complement strand
CGCGCAAGGGTTTGAGCGATAAGGGTCTTACCGCTGCCCGTGGGACCAATCATCATGATATTGCTCTTTTCCAGCTCGATATCATCGTGTTGCTGCTGAAAGATGCGTTTATAATGGTTATATACCGCCACGGAGATGATCTCTTTGGCGCTGTCTTGCCCGATTACATATTGATCTAAATAGCTCTTGATCTTGCTGGGGATGGGCATGTCGAATTCTTCTATCTCGGGCGGGATGATGCTGGCATCGATGATGGAGTGGCACATTCCCACACATTCATCACAGATATTGCCGGCTACGCCGCGGATGAGATTGGCTACTTCACCTTCATTTCTGCCGCAAAAGGAACAACTGAGTTTCTTCTTATCCACAGATTACTTTTCTCCTTGTCTGCGATCGATAACTTCGTCGATGAGCCCATATTCCTTGGCTTCGAGTGCGCTGAGGAAATAGTCTCTATCCGTATCAACCTGAATCTGCTCAATGGGTTTGCCGGTATGTTTGTGCAGGATGTCGTTCATTCTGCCGCGAAGGTAAAGAATCTCGCGAGCTTGAATCTCTACGTCTGCCGCGCGTCCTTGCGCTCCGCCATAAGGCTGGTGGATCATGATGCGGCTGTTGGGCAGGGCAGTTCTTTTGCCTTCTGCGCCGGCTGCGAGCAATACGGCACCCATGGATGCCGCCATGCCTATGCAGATCGTGGATACTGAGGGCTTGATGTATTGCATGGTATCATAGATGGCGAGCCCGCTGCTGATGGAGCCGCCGGGGCTATTGATATACATATATATGTCTTTTTCGGCGTCTTCGCCTTCGAGGTGTAAAAGCTGGGCGACAACTGTGTTTGCCAGGGCATCGTCTATCACACCGCCTAAGAAGATGATTCTATCTTTAAGCAGGCGACTGTAGATGTCATAGGCGCGTTCGCCGCGTCCGGCTTGCTCAACTACTATGGGGATGTATCTCATTCTTTCTCCGCTTCTTCGCTTTGAGGTTTGTCTGTTTGTTCTTCTTTATCGGGCTCTTCTGCCTGAGCTTCGTCTTCATGGACTTCTAAGACCTCGGCATCCTCAATGCCCGCTTCGGGCGTGGGTTCGGGGGTATAGAATTCCACCATTTCGGCAAGCTTTTGCAGGGTGAAATAGTTCAGCGGGTTTTCCTTTCTGGCTTCTTCGCTCTGCTCTTTTTCAATCTTATCTTTATAAGCTTCCATGGGCATGCCTTGCAGGATTGCCTGGTGAGTGTAAAACTCTTCAAGCATTTCGTCCGTCACTTCGATGGGCAGGGCAGCTCTGAGGCTCTTGAGGATGTAGGATTTGAGGAATTCGCTGTGAACCTGCATCATATATTGCTGCATGAGATATTGGCGCAGCTCTTCGTGCGGGAATTCTTCCGCGGCTTGGCTTGCGATGTGCTGCATGGTCTTCATGGGCATCTCAAATCGGTTTTCTTCATAGAGGCGCACAATCATGCTATCGTGTTTGTTATTTATATTCTTATGCTCGTTGGCAAGCTTGAGTTCTTCAGAGACCTTTTCGCGCATCATACTAAGGTCGTCATATTCCATATCTCGGGCAAATTCGTCGTCGATCTCGGGATAAACTACGCGCGTGGCAGAATTCAGCATTGCCTCTACGGGATAGATTGCTTCGCTCTCGAGATCGGGCGTGCCTTCGCCTATGAGACCCATGATGGTGGAGCCATCTAAGTTGAGCTCTGCTTTATCACCGGTTTTAAGCCCGATGAGCGCGGTGAGTGCGTCGCTTTCGCCTTCTTCGGCGGGAGCGGGCACATCTGCAGTAGCGTTGTGGCTTAGGCGCTCGCTTTCATGATCAAAGCTGATCTCAAGCTCGGCTTTGTCGCCGGCTTCTACGCCTTCCACATCCATGGTACGTGCGTTCTCGCGGCTGAGCGTCATCAGATAGTCTTCCACTTCCTTTTCTAAGGGGTAATCATATAGCGGCACTCTGAGACCTTCAAGCTGTTTAAATTCTACGGTGGGTTCGTGCTCAATCTCAAT
>DUNQ01000068.1 GCA_012839325.1 Candidatus Cloacimonadota bacterium | reverse complement strand
TGCTTCCCGGCGAGAAAGCAGCCCGTAGGCGGAAAATGAACGAAGCTACGTCGCCTTCGGGCTTTAGCTCTACCGGAACGGCGGGCGGACTCAAGATATTTAACATCACTCATACCGATGATGGCGTTACATTTGACATCCATATCTCGGATATCAAGCTCGTCTCGCCGGATGGAGGCGAAGCATGGTTTGGCGGAACTCATAAAACTATACAGTGGAAAACAAGGACAACCGGTGGAACGGTGGATATCGAACTCACTACGGATGATGGAGATAGCTGGAGCACGATTGCCTCCGGGGTTCCTAATAACGGTAGCTATAACTGGACAGATATTCCCATGGTTTTCAGCGATCAGGCAAGGATTCGCGTGACGCTGAATTCAAACGGACATTGGGATACCTCTACGGATCTCTTCAACGTCATCGGTGAAGTGGCTGTGCCCACAACGCACTATCCTGAAAATGGTGCGATCGCCGTGGAAACTAATCCTACTTTTCAGTGGGATGCGGTGCCGGGTGCAAACGGCTATCATCTGCAACTCTCTATGGAAGAGGATTTTAGCGATCTCGTTCTTGATTTGATCCAGCTCCCGCGGGAGTTTTATGATGCTTCTTTGCTGCTTCCTTACACTCAATATTATTGGAGAGTGGCGAGCAGCAGCGAGGTGGGAAATAGTGATTATTGCGTTGCGCAAAGCTTTACGACGGGAAGCATTACGGAAGATCCGGAAACTCCTATTCTCATCGCACCGGCGCACTTGGCTACAAATCAGCCCTTGGATGTTCTCCTGGAATGGGAAGAAGCGGGATTGGCGGATACTTACTATCTGCAACTCTCGAATAATGCATACTTTACGGATCCTATCATAGAGATGGGGGAGATTGAGGAGACCAGCTATAGGCTCGCTAATCTTCAGCCTAATCGCAACTACTTCTGGCGCGTGGGCGCGGTGAATAATTATGGAAGTAGCGGCTTTTCGGTAGCCAGACGCTTTGGAACCGGAACTTGGGTCTCCACCGAGGATGAATCCGCTCCGGCGCTGGAAAATCAGCTCTTTCAGAACTATCCGAATCCCTTCAATCCGACAACTACAATCAGTTTTTCCATCAAGGATATGGATGAAGAGATATCGCTCGTCATTTATAATACGCGCGGACAGAAGATCAGAACCCTGTATAAGGGCATGCCTGCATCATCGAATATGAACGTGAATTGGGACGGAAAAGATGAATCGGGAGAGAGCGTAAGCAGCGGCATCTATCTCTATCGCCTGCGTGGTGAAAGTTTTAGTCATGCTCGCAAGATGTTATTAAGCAAATAATTAGCAATAAGCAAAAAGGAAAGTTAGCAGTCTGCCACGCGGATTGCTAACTTTTTCTTTGCCTTTCTTCGCTTTCCGATTATACTCTATTATAGATATAAAAATAATGGAGGATACGATGAGAATTATACCTTATCGCAGACAAAGTGAACTAAGGCCGCTGGGCACGATGCTCAGCTTGTTTGACGACTTCTTCAGAACAAATGTCGAAGAAGAAGAATCTCAGGATAACTTCCGGGCAATGGCAATGGATATCTATGAACAAGACAAAGAATTTGTAATCAAGGCGAATCTGCCCGGATATAAAAAAGAAAATGTAAGGATCTCTGTGAACGAAAATCAGCTTCATATCGAAGCAAGTAGCGAAGAGATCAAAGAAGAAAAAGAAGCAACAATGTATCGCTGTGAAAGATACAGCGGCAGCTATCGACGTAATCTCGTGCTTCCTGAAAATGCCGATGTGGAAAAGATTTCCGCGAAGATGGAAGATGGGGTATTATCACTAAACATCCCCAAGAAAGAACCCACTCCTAAAAAAGAAATTACAATCGGCTAAAGATCCTTTAAATCGGATCAGGAAAAGTGGCCGCCTCTCAGTACTATGGGGGGCGGTTTTTTAGCGTCATCTCGGCGCTCTTAGCAGTCGGTGGTGGGGAGTGCTAAGAATGCCTTGACAGATTAAACGCAAGCAAATATCGTGTAAACATAGTCAGAGGAGGTATCTCATGAATACACAAAGATTAACGATAAAGAGTCAGGAGCTTATTGAAGGGGCTCAACGCCTCGCTTCAGAGAGCTCAAATCAGGAAATTACGGTGCTTCATCTCATTAAAGCTATGCTTGCGCAGGAGGAGTCGCTGATTCATCCTATCATGGCGAAATTGGAGATAGATGAGGCGGCGCTAACTGCCGAGCTGGATAGGGCTTTGGAGAAGCTGCCCGTGGTGCGTGGGGCACAGCTGTATATCGCGCAGGAATTGCTCATGCTTCTCAGAGATGCTGAGAAAGAAGCGGATAAACTCGGTGATGAATACATCAGTGGGGAACACATTCTTTTGGCACTGATCCAGGGCAAGAGCGAGGCGGCTAAGCTGCTCAAAGATAACGGTTTCTCCGGCGATCTCATGCTCAAGGCTCTGCAAGAAGTGCGCGGTAATCAGCGGATCACAGATCAAAATCCTGAGGCGAAGTTTCAGGCGCTTGAGAAATATACGCGTAATCTCACGCGGCTTGCATCACGTGAGAAGCTGGATCCTGTCATCGGTAGGGATGAGGAGATTAGGCGCAGTATGCAGATTCTTTCGCGTAGGCGTAAGAATAATCCCATCCTGATAGGCGATCCCGGGGTGGGGAAGACGGCGATAGCCGAGGGTTTGGCGCGTAGGATAGTGGCGCGGGACGTTCCTGAAAACCTCTTGGGTAAAGACCTTTTAGAGCTGGATATGGCGGCGCTGATAGCCGGTGCAAAGTTTCGCGGTGAATTTGAAGAACGCCTCAAAGCCGTGCTTTCCGAGGTGGAAAAGAGCGATGGGCAAGTGATTCTTTTCATCGATGAAATCCACACTGTTGTTGGTGCGGGAGCTGCGGAAGGCTCTATGGATGCGTCAAATATGCTCAAGCCTGCGCTCGCGCGCGGTACCTTACACTGCATCGGCGCAACTACCATCGATGAATATCGTAAACATATAGAAAAGGACGCTGCGCTTGAGCGGAGATTCCAGCCCATCTTGGTGGAAGAGCCTTCGCCGGAGGATACTGTCTCAATCCTGCGTGGGATCAAGGAGAAGTATGAGGTTCATCACGGCGTGCAGATCACGGATACGGCGTTGATCGCAGCGACCACGCTTTCGGCTCGCTATATCTCAGATAGATTCTTGCCGGACAAGGCTATAGACCTCGTGGACGAAGCATGTTCTCGCCTGCGCTTGGAGATAGATTCCATGCCTTCTGAATTGGATGAGATACAGCGTCGCTTACGTCAATTGGAGATAGAAAAGCTCTCGCTTTCCAAAGAGAGTGATGCCGGCTCCAAATCGCGCTTGGAGGCTTTAAATCGCGAGATGGCAGATCTTTCAGAAGAGAAAAAGGTGTTGCAATTGCGTTGGGAAAAAGAAAAGACGGAGATAGAGAGCATACGAAAGCTCAAAGAAGAGATAGAATCGCTGAGAACCGAGGCGGAGAAGACCGAAAGGGATGGCGATCTTGCGCGCACGTCTGAGATTCGCTATGGGCTTTTGGCTCAAAAGGAAGCGGAGCTCGCTCGCCTCACAGAGTCCAAGAAAGAGGGCGAGCCCAGCCTGCTCAAAGAACAGGTGGATGAAGAGC
>DUNQ01000067.1 GCA_012839325.1 Candidatus Cloacimonadota bacterium | reverse complement strand
ATCTTGCTATGAAGGCTGAGTTTGCGCACTTTATTAGGGCTGGTAAAATAGTGAAACAAATCCATCAATACAGCAAAGCCTATACCGCCTAATACTATTAATGTCATGATAGTTATATTTATAAGAGGATTGCTTACATATCTTGCAAAGCTATCTTTGAATAGCGATATCCCAGCATTGCTAAAAGCTGATATAGAGTGATATAAGCTGTTATACATTGCAGATGATGGCGACATATCACGAGAAAATACTATATATAAACAAATAGCGCCCAAAATCTCAATGATAATTGTTACTAAAACGATACTTTTGAGCAAGCGAAACATGTCGATCTTGTAGGTGCCGCCTATCACGTTGTGCATTACATTCTCAAGTCTGAGATTGAGCCTGCGTCCTAAGATCAATGCAAAAGCTGTGGATATCGTCATTATCCCCAGCGCACCGATTTGGATCAAGATCAAGATCACGGTCTGCCCGAACAAGGTGAACTGGCTACCAATGTCGAATACACTGAGCCCTGTCACACAAGTAGCACTCGTTGCAGTGAATACGGAATCCACAAAAGAAATGCTTTTGCCTGAAACCGAAGCTGTGGGCATCATCAGGAGAATGGCGCCCAATAATATTACCAACGCAAAACTCAACATCAACGAAAGTGAGGGGCTTTTGCTTATCGCTCGCGAAATCCTGCCGTCAAACAGCCCGAAAAGCATATACTGCAAGAAGTAATAGCTTTGGCGAATCAGCAAGATGAAGATCAAATACTTGGTCTGATAAAACATTATCAATATGCCGAAAACTATCATAGATAGATCAAACCAAATACTCTTGTTTGATTTTTCCTGTGAGATTAGCTTGAGCGCAGTAGCAAGTGTCGCAAGAAATAGATTTGCCAGAGCAGTGATGAGTTCAATTTGTGGATAGTGGTGAAAACCAAGAAAAAGCTCTTCAAAAAACAACATGAAGAAGCTCCATCCTGCCAATATATAAGCAAGAGTCTCGACAAATGTCAGATACTTTTGACTGTGCTTAGCCAACATGGCTATCTCTTATGGCTATCTTTTATAGCTATCTCTTGGAGATATCGTTTAAGATGAGCTCGTGTATCTCCTCAACGCTTTTACAAGCAGGGATTGATGTGATTGCATCTCGCTTTTCAAAGAATGATTTTAATACGAAGGTGCGTTGGTAGAAGGCTTTTACTCGCTTTGCGATTGCATCGGGTTCGTCGTCTGCGCGAATGGAGAGTTCTGTGCCGCAAATATCGCATATTCCATCCACTTTGGGAGGCTTGTGGCGTGTATGATAGTTTGCACCGCAATTTGTGCATACCAGGCGTCCCTGTATCCTTAAAATGGCTTCCTCTTCGGAAAGCTCAAGATAATATACGTGGATTAGATTATAATGTTTTACAAGGTGTTCAGCTTGGTTCAATGTGCGCGGAAAGCCATCGAAAATGATGCCTTTACAATCCGGATGAACAGTTGTGTCTATCATGTCGAATACGATGTGGTCTATCACCAAATCACCGCGCTCGATTACATGCTCGATAGCGTCTCCCACGGCGCTGCCGATGCTGACCTCTTGACGAAAGAGATCGCCCATATTAACGTGTTGAAAACACTTATGCTCCGCCAGGAGTCCCGCTTGAGTCCCCTTCCCGCTTCCCTGTATGCCCAGGAATACTATCGCATCTTTCATAATTACCTCAGTTGTGAACCATAACTCTGACAAGGCAATAAATGTCAAGCAAATACGCTTGATTTCTGTCTGTTTTTAAGCTTTGTCTCTTCATATATTAACGCTCCAAGATTGAGCCACGAAAGGACTATGGCGCTTGCATTTGTGGTCTTGGAGCGTTAATATATGAAGAGACAAAGCTTAAAAACAGACAGAAATCAAGCGTATT
>DUNQ01000066.1 GCA_012839325.1 Candidatus Cloacimonadota bacterium | reverse complement strand
GAACTCGGCGCAATGGATTTTATCAGTAAACCTTTTGCAAATCTTGAACTCATCCAGCGTGTTAAATCTGCTTTGCGCATGGAAAAACAGCGGCAAGGCTTGGAAAACGCAGCGAAGCAAATACGCTCATTGGAAAAACTCTTGCCTATCTGCTCGTATTGTAAGAAGATAAGGGCAGATAAAAACTATTGGCAGGAAGTGGAAACCTATATTTCAGACCATACGGATACCATGTTTTCACATTCGATTTGTCCGGATTGTTATGAAAAGGAAGTGAAGCCGCAATTGGAGAGTATTAAAAAAAGTAAATAAATATAGCTTTTAATCTATGCCTGCAACGCAGCTAATACACTTTATTGTGTAAGGTTGCGTTGTTTTTTTGTCTTTGGTTTTTGGCTTCCTTTTTGTGATTTTCTTTTGCTTTGATGGGCTAAGGCTCAGGCCTTCCTTATTGGATGCAGCCCGTCTTGCACTTATGATGTGCTCATGCCTATGACCATATCATGACCACATCATCGCCGGAACCCAATAGGGAAGCGGTGTGTGGGGCATGAGGGGAAATGGAGTTTTTTGCACATTCAAAGTGGGGTAAGTGCATGTATTCTCGACTGATATGCTTATTGATATACCCTGTTGAGTCTTCCTGGACTTTGGACATTCTTTGTGATGCGATTGCTATTTTCCGCCTCCGATAAGATTTGGCTTGACGAAAACAATGCCATCCCGCCATTTGATATGATAGAAATAAACATTTAAGGAGTTCACATGTTACCAGGCGGAAAAAACATGAATCAGCTGATGAAGCAAGCGCAGAAGATGCAGCAAGAGATGATGAAAAGCCAGCAAGAGCTGGAAGAAACAGTATTTGAGGCCTCTTCCGGCGGCGGAATGGTCACAATAGAAATGAACGGTTCACACGAGATTGTGAGCGTCAAGATAGATCCCGAAGTGGTAGATCCCGATGATGTTGAGATGCTTGAAGATCTCATTCTCGCAGCATTTCAGGAAGTTCACAAAAAGGTTAGCGAAACCACCGGCGAGCTCATGGGTAAGCTTACCGGCGGCATGAAGATTCCCGGGCTCTTTTAATTTAACTTATGCTGTTTAGCGACAATTTAGAAAGGCTGATTGAAGGCTTTTCGCGCTTCCCGGGTATTGGGCGCAAGACCGCGCAAAGGCTTGCCTGGCATCTCATTGCAGAGGAAAAATCCTTTGCCGAAACTCTTGCCGAGAGCATCACCACGGTTTCTGAAAGCTTCCGTCCCTGCACTCGCTGTCTCATGCTTTCCGAGAGCGATCCCTGCCCCATCTGCGCATCAAAATCGCGCGACAAATCGCAGATCTGCATAGTAGAAAACAGCGCCGATGTCTTCATCATTGAAAAGATGAATGAATATAATGGGCTCTACTTTGTTTTGGGGCATCTGCTTTCGCCAATCGACGGCTTTGGGCCGAAAGAGATTCATGCGGATCAGCTCAGGAAAATGGTGGAAGAGCATAGTCCGCAGGAGATTATCCTCGCGCTAAAACCCTCTTCCGAAGGCGAGGCGACCATGCACTATCTCTCTGAGATACTTGAAGATGAGTCCCGCAAGATCACGAGGCTTTCCATAGGGCTGCCTTTTGGCGGAGACCTCGAATATAGTAGTAATAACACCCTCAGAAATGCCTGGGCAAGGCGTCACAGCGTGTAAGAAAAATGTTCACAGGAATCATTGAATCCGTCTCCCCCATTCTCGCGCAAAAAAGCGATGCGACCGGCAAGTTTGTCACCATCCAAATGCCTGATATCTTTGACGATATCAAGATCGGCTCGTCCATCGCATGCAATGGTATTTGCCTCACGGTGCTTGAGTTCGACCGCAGTTCTTTCACCGTGCAGATCATGGCGGAAACGCTTTCTAAGACCAATGCCGGACTTTGGAAAAATGGCGATAAGATCAATCTGGAACGGGCTTTACGCCTTGGTGATAGACTGGATGGACATTGGGTGATGGGTCATATCGATCGCGCGGCAAGATTCCTGCGCAAAGAACAGCGCGGGAACACGGGATATTATCACTATGAATTGCATGCTCAGGATAGACGGTTGATGATTCCGCAGGGCTCAATTGCCATCAATGGCGTGAGTCTCACGGTCGCCGGACTCTCCAATCGCGAGTTTTATGTGGCGCTGATCAAGCACACAGAGGAATTTAGCAATCTCACCATGATCCCAGCAGGAACACCGGTGAATCTCGAATATGATGCGCTGGGCAAGTATCTCTTGCAAAAGGACTTATGATGCGAAGATCGGCTTTGTTTTTTGTCTTGATGTTCATCCTTGTCTTGCAAGGCTGTGGCAGCAAGAAATCCCCTACCGGTGGTGAGATCGATGCCGTAAAGCCTGAAGTAGTCTCCAGCAAGCCGGCAATCATGGGGCAAATCGAGAACGGCATCATTGAGATCGACTTCTCCAAGCCCATGGATAAAAGCTCAATCACAAACTCGGTCTTCATCTACCCTCCCGTAGTAAATAAGCGTATCTCGCTCTTGCGCAGCACCTTAAAGATAGAGCTGAAAGAAAAGCTCATAGATGATACCATCTATCATGTCAGCCTCACATCTGCGCTTAAAGACCTGCGTGGCAATACACTCGCTCATGCGCAGAGCTTCGCTTTTAAGAATGGGAATCCATCAGTCGCGTCGCTTTCCGGGCTGATCAATTATGAGAAACCTGAAGATGCCGAGTTGCCTGTAAACCTCAGCGTATTCACAGAGGATTCGCTGATGGTCTCGCTGGACAAAATCGAGGGTCAAAGCTATTCACTGGCAAATCTCATGCCGGCTAACTACTTACTGCGTGCGTATATAGATAAGAATCAAAACGGGCGCTACGACGAGACTCGTGAGCCTTTTTTCGAGCAAGTTGCGTCCCTTTCCGGCAAGAGCAGCCTCGATATCGATCTGGCTTATGCAGATACTACTTTCGCACAAATCAAGTCCATCAAAAAGGTTTCGCCGCACGAGCTCTTAGTGCAGCTCAGCAAGGAAGTTGAGGACATTCGCTACCTCGAAATCGAAGCCAAAGATGAAGATAAGTCGGTGAATATCCTCAGAAAGCACCTCAATAAAGATCAATTGTATCTCCTCACCGCAAAGCAAGATTCTCTCTCCTATACGCTTAGAGCACACGGACTTAAGGATGCGAAGGGCAATCTCTCGCCTCTTAGTTCTATGGACTTTCAGGTGAGTTCTACAGTCGATGAGACCCCGCCGCAAGTAGTCTCGCATTCTCCTCGCAATGGGGCAACCGTTCACAGCCTCTTGCCGGAGATTAAGCTGGTCTTTTCAGAGATCATCACCGAAGCAAATCTGCACGCGAAGATAGTTGTTACCGAAACAAATAGAGAGATTAAGCTGAAGGTTTTGTCCATCAAAGGGCGCGAGATCACCCTCGTCCCGGAGCGCGAATTGGATAACTATCGCAGTCATAAATTGATAGTCTCAAAAGAGACCAAAGACTATGCGCAAAATGCTATGGAGCAGGATTTTGAGAGCATCTTCCTGCCCATCAAAAGATAAACGGAGTTGTTTAGATGAAAGTAGTTCAAATAGTAGGAGCAAGGCCACAATTTGTTAAACTCGCACCCCTTTCCCGCGTTGTGCGCGAGGCAGGGCATGAAGAGATAATCATACACAGCGGACAGCATTACGATCTGCAAATGAATGATGTATTCTTCCGAGATATGGAGATTCCCCCGCCGGATTACAATCTCAGCGTCGGCTCCGGCTCGCAGGGAGTGCAAACCGGTGAGATACTCTCGTTGGTGGAACCT
>DUNQ01000065.1 GCA_012839325.1 Candidatus Cloacimonadota bacterium | reverse complement strand
TAAACGCTTATTTTCTCTAATGGTATTTCCTTGAAACATAGGTGTTTCAAGCATCAAAGAGGTAGTGTCTCAAATGTTGGTGTAAAATTGAGTTCAACTTTTCAAGAAAAAGGTTGAGTCAATTTCATTTGAGACACTACCTGTCTTTGATGCTTGAAACACCTATGTTTCAAGGAAATACCATTAGAGAAAATAAGCGTTTATGGTCAAGGGATATTTTGTGCTTGCTGTGCTCGCGTTGCTCGCCGATTTAACGATTTAGCGATTTAAGGATTTAACGATTGCTGCGCCGGTTTTAGGGGGAAGTGATCATTTTCCTGAATTCCTCATAATTGTTTTCTGCTATGACCTTAAACCATTGCTTCCTTATTGATTACAGCTCAGCTTGTGCTTATGATATGGTCATGGCGATGACCATATCATGACCACATCATGGCGAGAACCCAATAGGGGAGCGGTGTTGGAGAGGGGTGAAAAATCAACTAAGAACTAATGAACCACGAACTAAACAAGTGCATATTCAATATACTCATAAACCCTTGTGCAAAGCGGCAAAGGAAGATTTAGCAGCTTGAAGCTACCTCCATTTGGCAAGCTGATTTCATCGATGGAAAAATCCCCATCGTATATTCTCACCGCGATCTCAAAGCCGGAAATCTCCATATAGCTTAAAAGTGATTTCAAGGAGCCTCTCGCACCTGCCTTCACTTCCACGGGGATGAGCCGCTTGTCATAAGGCAAAACATAGTCCAGCTCAGCCTGTGCGGATCTTACGTCCCTGATCCAGAACGAAAGCTTTTGTCCCATGTTTTTCAGTTGCATCAAAAGAGATTGTCCCACAATGTGTTCCATTGCCACTCCTTTGAAGATGGAATTGAGGTCTTTCGCTCCATAATATTCACTTTGCGTATCTGCGATATAGTTCAAAAGCCCCGTATCCAAAATCAGGAATTTTGGGCTTTTCCTGCGGTTGGGAATTGCCGGTAACTCATGAACCGTATAGGGATACAAAACTTTGATCAATGAGCTGAGCTCCAAGATATCAAATGCAGCTTTAATGGTGCGCGTGTGACTATTCGTGCCGGCAAACTTATTAAAACTGATCTGTCTGCCGAGGTTATAGGGGATATTTTGCCACACAAAACGGATATTTTCCGCCTGTTGGCTCGTATGCGCATATTTTACGATGTCGTCGTTATAGCCCAAAACTATGGTCTCGAGCGTTTTTCGCACGGATTGAATGTTCTTGGTTTCCAGATATACTTTCACCGCTTCAGGCATGCCGCCGATGAGGGCATAATCCATAAAATTTTCTCTCAAAAGAGCGTAAACATGCTCGGGATAGGGGATAGTATCCATATATTCCAAGAGCTTATCTTGACCGGCTGCCAGCAGATATTCCTCGAAGTCCATGGGATGCATCCACATGTTTTCCACGCGTCCCACAGCCATGCCGGGCGATTGTTTCACCATATAGATCTCCAAAAGACTTCCGGCGGCAATCACATGAATATGAGGCAATTTTTCATAAAAATACCTTAAACTCTTGAAGGCAGGGGTGGAATTTTGGATCTCATCAATGAAAAGCAGTGTCTTTTTTGCTTCGCCCTCAATCCCTTTAGTAAGCAAAATCAGTTCAAATAGCTTTTCTACATCGTCCGTAGTCTCAAAGATTTCTCTATCATTACTTAGCTCAAGATTCAGCTCGATAAAGCAATCATAGGACTTTGAAAACATGCGTACGGCTGTGGTTTTTCCCACCTGTCTTGCGCCGCGCAATAAAAGCGGTTTGCGATAGGGAGATTCCGACCACTTTTCTAAGTCTTTCATAACTTTGCGATAAAACATATTCGACTCCTGCTTATGTTGTTGATACAAGGTATTCTTAGGGCATAAATTGTCAAGCTTTAAATTGCAATGTATCCAAAACTCAAAGGTGATTTGCTCTCAATGTATCCAAAAGTCAAAGGTGTTTTGGGGTCAATGTGTCCAAAATGCAAAGGTGTTTGTGCTTTTGGGGCGGGAATGTTCTCGTTGCTGCGAGCGCCATCAAGATATCTAAATCAATAGAAAACTGGCGTTTTCTTGGTTAACGAGGGCGTTAACCAACCAAATTAAGGTATGCGCCGGGGCGCATAAGTCGTGAAAAGGCGGACTGAAGTCCACCAAACGGCCGGCTAAAGCCAGCGTTACGAATGGCTTAGCCTGCTCAGAGAAGATAAGATGACGCTCGTTGGAACAAGATATTCCAACTCCCGCCGCGTCATGTTATCCGCACAGAGAAAGGAAAAAGGCTCTTGGCAACGAGGGCGTTCCCAACCCGAAGCCTTTTTACAAAAAAGCGCCCGCATCTGCAGGCGCCTAATTGTCGATTTTCAATTATATAATTATTGTTTAAATACTTCCGGTTCCACAACCTTTGCGATGAAGAGTATTTCTCTGGTTGGCTTATGGATTAAGAAGCTATAGAAGGGGCGATCCAGCTTGAAGATCGGCATCTCCGGCTTTGGCACGTCGATAGAAGTTTTGGCGAATCCGATCTGCGTTGCGGCTGCAGCTTCAGCGCCTTCTTCGCTAACTTCCAAAAATGCTTTATGCACGAAGTCCGAGATATAGATTCTCGCTTCACCCGGCAAGTATATTCCCGAAAAATCAGCTTTATCTGCATCGAAGGCATCTTTCACGCCAAGAGCCTCAAATTCATTCGTGAGATCATCAAGGCTTTCTTCCAGCTTGAAGCGCGGCACAAATACCTGCACCATCTGCTCTTTATTCAGCTCATTCATCCAAGTTTGATAGTTTTCGAGATTGAAATCCGGCTCAAATTTATCCATATTTTGCGGCAAGACGAAGACCATGGACATTTCCTCTTCTTCAAAGGGCATCTCCAAGATCTGCAAGTCTTCTTGACTCAGATAGTTATAGCTTCCCTTTCTCTGCATCATCGAGGTGGTCATGTGATTCTTTTCTGCACCGTTTGTATCGAGGAAAAAGCGCATAGGCTGCGTATCTACATTCAAGAAAGGCTGAAGCCAAGGGGATTTGAAATACACTGTATTCACCAAGATGAGTCCATCTCCTTTGGCGGCAAGCTGAGCGGGCTGAACGATGTCTTTGATGCGCTTTTCGGTGTTCTTTTCCACCCATCCATTGATGTAATCAGCGGCATGCTGGGGATTGCTGAAATCCAGTCCATGCATCTCTGAACCGAAGTAATATTCGAGATGTTTGCTATATTCGGGTCTCAGGCGCTTGATATTGCCCTCGGTGTCGAACAGCGCATTGGCGATATCCAGTCTCGCGCTTTTGCGATTTGAGATCTCTTTCATGACGCTAAGGCTTTTGTGGAACTCTTCGCCCAGCTTTTCAACCTCTTTGGGATAGCCCATCACGGCTGCCATCTCACGTGCGGTATTTGCCGCAGCGCCGGTGTATGCCATTGCAAAAGCAGAGTTTATGCTATATGGCGAAAAAACTACGTTCCCCGCACCTTCTGTATTTACTTCATTAAAAAGCTCGAAAGCAAGCTTGCTATTTTGGTTTGCTACATCCAAGACCTCGGTCTCGGCTTTATCCGCGGCAGTTTCCTGCTTCTGTATATCTGCGTCAACTCCCTTGTTTTTTGCGCAACTAAATGCTGCGATGAGTAGAACTGATAGTGTAAGGACATAGATTATGCGTTTCATCTTTTCTCCTAATTTTTTATTAATTCTTTACTATATAATACGCTGTTTCCCAAGAATTACTCCATTTATTTTATCTGCCCGGAAAGAATCACTGCCAATATTTGCGGTCTAAGGTGCGATATTGTATGGCTTCGGAGATGTGTTCACTCTTGATATTTTCACATCCTTCGAGATCCGCAATGGTGCGCGAAACCTTTAAGATGCGGTCAAATACACGCGCCGAATAGCCCATTTTGTCTATCGCGATCTGCATCAGAGCGTGGCTGTCATCATCCAATTCACAATATTTGCGCATCATGCGGCTATTCATCTGCGAATTGTTGTAGATCCCGCTCTCCTTGAAGCGTTCGCGCTGCAAATCTCGCGCCTTGTTCACCCTCTCGCGGATGTTCAAAGAAGTATCGCCCGTGGGCATTGCGCTGAGATCCGCATAAGCCACCGCCGCGACTTCCACATGGATATCAATCCTATCTAAAAGCGGACCGGAGATGCGATTGCGATAGCGCATGATGCTGCCTGAATCGCAAGTGCAGCTGTGATTTGGGATGTCTGCACCAAAATAGCCGCAGGGACAGGGATTCATCGAGGCGATCAGCATGAATTCTGCAGGAAAAGTGAGGCTGCTGCTGGCGCGGGAGATCGTTACAATCCCATCTTCTAAGGGCTGGCGCAAGACTTCAAGCACGGTGCGCTTGAATTCCGGCATCTCGTCCAAAAAGAGCACGCCTCTATGCGAAAGGCTGACTTCGCCCGGTTTCGGGAAAGCGCCTCCGCCAATCAGTGCAACATCACTGATGGTATGGTGCGGACTGCGAAAAGGTCGCGAGGAAAGGATGCCATTCTCAAAGCCTTTGGCAAAACCCGCAACGCTGTGGATCTTTGTGGCTTCCAATGCTTCGTCGAGGCTGAGTTCCGGCAAGATCGTGGGCACCCTGCGCGCAAGCATGGTTTTCCCGCTTCCCGGAGGGCCTATCATCAAAAGATTGTGTCCGCCCGCTGCCGCAACTTCCAAAGCGCGCTTTGCCTGATATTGCCCTTTCACGTCTTTCATATCCACGGGGAAGGAATTCAGCACCGAGAAAATACTCTCTCTATCCACCTCGGCAGGGGGGATGGTGGCATTACCTTGCAAATATGCAACTGCTTCTTCCAGAGAGCTAACCGCAATCACATCAATATCTTCAATGATGGCGGCTTCCTGCGCATTTTCATATGGAACGATGAGTACGTCTACTCCGTCGCGCTTGGCGGCAATCGCAATGGGTAAAACTCCGTCAACGGGGCGCACATTTCCATCCAAAGAAAGCTCGCCAATCATCGCAATCTTAGTAAGATGGGGCAGGCGTATCACATCGTTATTGATGAGCACAGAAATCGCAATGGGTAAATCCAAAGATGAAGAATCTTTCTTGATATCCGCAGGAGCGAGATTGATCGTATAACGCCCATAAGTGCACTTGAGATTGCTATTGCGAATGGCGGCAAAAACGCGGTCTTTGCTCTCGCGAACCGAGGATGAGGGCATGCCCACAATGCTCACTGCATTTTGCATGCTCCCTGTTCTATCACATTCAACCGTGACCTCCATTGCATCTATCCCTACAGTGGTGTAACTCAATGCGATTCCTACCATAATGTATCCTTTATAATCTTAAATATATTTTCAGCAAGCTTTGAAATCTGAGACTTTAAGTCAAGATATATTTTGGGGAGAATGGTTGTGGGGTGTGCGCAATGGCTGATGTGGCATAGTCTTAGCTCTTAGCTCATGGCTTTCCATCTTTTCTTTCTTGTCCACAAATTAACACGAATTAACACAAAGTAGAATAGTTTTGCATTGCTGTTCTTGGATTTGGGGCGGGAACGTCCCCGTTGCCGCAGAAAACGCAGTTTTCTATCCTCTTTCTTTGGTTAGGCAACGCCCTCGTTGCCTGAGAAAGCTCTGCTTTCTGTCTCGTTAAATCCTTAAATCGTTAAATCGCTAAATCGGCGAACGGAGTGAGCATTAATGCCCTCGTTTACGCATGCGCACGAGCGCATACTTTCATGAGAGGCTGATTTGCTCTTAGCTCCTTTCCCTCGAAAACTTTATTTTCTCCCTTGACAGGAATCATATGGAATTTCATTGTGAGTGCTAATTGCGTAATTAAAATATGAAACAAGTAGAGATAGAAACATTGAAAAAGATATTTACATTAATCACAATAATTACATTGAGCCTGATCATGGTATCGGGCTTGGCTTGGGCTGAGAACGAGAATGGGAACGGGAACGGAAACGGGAACGAGACTGAGCCTGAACCGGAAGAAAAATTTACGAATCCGGAAGCTTTAACATTGCCTGCAAGCTATGTTTTCCCAACTGACCATGAATCAACAACTTATCCCACGGGAATGGTTGGCTGGCAAATTGGCACAAGTTGCGGTAGCGTATACAAAATATGTCCTCCAACTAATGATAAACCTCTTTTTAAAAAGGGGACCGGTACAAGCGAAAGTTTCCAAGTTTATAACTACAAAGGGAAAATCGGCTTTTTAAATACTGATTCTAATGATCTATCCATTGCATTTGCAGTTAATACAACAGAGAAGTCAAATATTAGGGTGAAATACGACATAATGACAATAAGAAGCCCCTTAAAGCGAGTTAATATGGCTGCTCTGCAATATCGTATTGGTAAAGATGACAACACGCCTTTTATCACAATTCCTGAAAGCGAATACATTCCTTCAGACCTGAGACAAGTATCCGGAACAGAACCACTAAAAACTCAAACATTTAGTATTCTTCTTCCGCCTGAGTGCAACAATCAATCATTGGTGCAATTAAGATTTGTGGGTCGTGATATGGCTGGAAGTACTGGCATTAGGTCAAGTTTTGCCATAAATGAGCTTAGCATCAAAGAAAGTCAGGACGCATATCTTTCTATGGTCCCCAGTTCTATTTCAGGCTTGACCTATGATTTGTCTTATGGTCCCTCAACTGCACAAAGCATTAAGCTTAACGCAATAAACCTAACTGACAATGAAGATATTGAATTGCAGGTGGAGGGGGATTTTGAAATATCTTTAAGCGAAGGTGCAGACTATGGAGATGCAATCACTTTAAGCCATTCCTCAGGCTACATTAATGAAACCTATATCTATGTGCGTCTCAAAGACGGTTTAGAGCGCGGGTACTATCCGGGAAGCATAACCTTTAATCATGAAAACAAAGTTTATCCCACTAAAATACTCTTATCAGGTAAGGTGGAAGAGCCATTAGGCCCTGGTTATCTCGTTAATTTTGAGGGTGAGGATGAGATTAATGGTAACATCAAAGACGGCAAAATAAAACTTAGTGGGCTTGATTGGGAATTTAATGATGCTGTAATAAGGGGACATGTTCTTGACTACAAGGAAGGATTAAGGGCTGCCTGTCTTAACGGAAAAGCCGAATCATCCTTGATTATGCTCGAAGACGAACCAAATGGTCTTGGTACGCTCCGTTTTTACTATGGCCGTCATTCAACACATCAACAAGTTGACTGGAAAGTGGAGTATAGCAGAGATCAGGGTGCAACTTGGATTCAAATAGGCGAGCTTTTCACCTGTCCTGCAAATGATCTCGTGCAAGAATTTCGCGAAACAGTAGACGTTCCAGGTGATGTCCGTATCAGGATTAATAGAGGAGTTTTGAAGTATCCGGGCGGTAGTCATGGAGTTTTATGCATTGATGATATATTCCTTAGCGACTACGATGGGGAAGTAGCTAACTATGATATCCTCCCAAACCAAGAAGTGTACATTGGTGCACACACACCTACAGAGATCTCCGGCGATGACTTCTTTGGTGCAAATATTATAAGTGCTCATTCTGAAGATTTCACCGCCTTCCCTAATGCAAAATTCATCCCCGAAACTCGTGGTAAATGGGAGCTATTCGGTAATGGAGCTGCTGCCATCACCTTAAACACAGAAAATCAATGGTTTGCCTGGGTTGATGATGGAAACTGGAATACAATTGAAGGTCCTTTTGAAGATGAAAAAATCCATATTGCAATCAATGAAACCGGCACAATATTTGAATTCATGACGGGTAGTGGAGATAATCCCTCTCTCCCTGTGGAACTCTCCTCGTTCACGGTTGCGCTGAATAATAAGGGCAAGCCCATCATTTCTTGGACAACCCAGTCTGAAACCGCGGTGAATGGCTTTTATATATATCGCGGGACAAATAACATCTTGAGTGATGCCATATTGGTGAGTAATCTTATCCCTGCCACAAATTCCTCGCTTACACATAGCTATAGTTTTGAAGATACGGAGCTTAGCGAAGAGGGAACATATTATTATTGGTTGAATATAAGCGATCTTAATGGTCATGAAGGTTTTCATGGGCCGGTTAAACAATATGTTAATATGGGTGATGAAGACGCTCCGCAGATTGAGTATCAGACGGGATTTAAAAGCATATATCCCAATCCGTTCAATCCCAGTGCCAATATCGCTTTTGAGCTCGCCGAAGACAGCGAGGTGAAAATAAAGGTGTATAACACCCGCGGACAATTGCTGCGTAGCTTTGCTCCTTTTAAGCACAACGCGGGATATGGCAGCATCATCTGGGACGGCAAAGATGATAGCGGGAAGCATGTGTCTACCGGCATGTATCTCTTTCGTATGAATATCGATGGCAAGAGCTATCATGCGAAGGCTCTGATGCTGAAATAAGCGCAGAGCGCAATTGATAATTGATAATTGAGAATTGACAATTTGATGTGTGATGTGTCCTGAAAAGAGTGGACAAAAAACAGGAGATGAAATATGAAGAATATTCATGAACGGAAAGTTAGAGTCCACTATAGTGAAGCATTTC
>DUNQ01000064.1 GCA_012839325.1 Candidatus Cloacimonadota bacterium | reverse complement strand
TGGAGATGTATCCACTCGAAAAATTATGCTAATGAAATAGTATCATATGCCGTAATTGAGCCCGGTCTGCTAAATCGGGCTCAATCTTTTTGCTCAATATACGTTATACGGTGATGGACTGAAAGAAATTCTAATTTCTTGTCGGCGAGAAGTCAACATTTTGCCAAAGGTCTTGCTCGCAAAGGTAAGGTCTGAAATGCGGAAATAACCAAAATATTTGATGAAAAGCGTGAAAGGAAGAGGCGACAACAATGCTTCGAGGTTTGAATTAATCGCGGCAAGGAGCTAATTTTCAATCTCGATGCGTTCACTTATGCGGGGAATCTGCAATCACTCAGCGAAATCGAAGAACGCTTTGGCGGCAAACGCTATTTCTTTGAACATGCAAATACTTGCGATAAAGAGAGAGTGCATAAGATCATCATGGATTTTAAGCCGGATACGATCGTGAACTTTGCCGCTGAATCGCACGTGGATAGATCGATAGATGGGCCGCTGGAATTCATCGAGACGAACGTGACGGGAACAGCCGTGATGCTCATCGCCGCAATGGACTATTATAAAAGCCTCTCGGATGAAGAAAAGAAAGGCTTCCGCTTTCATCATGTTTCCACGGACGAAGTGTATGGCTCCTTGGGAGATACGGGACTCTTTGTAGAGACCACGCCTTATGATCCTTCCTCACCATATTCGGCATCCAAGGCAGCAAGTGATCACCTGCTTAGAGCATGGCACAGAACCTTTGGACTTCCTATCACAATTTCCAATTGCTCCAATAACTACGGTGGCTATCAGTTCCCGGAAAAGCTGATTCCGCTCATGGTGCTGAACTGTTTGGAACACAAGCCTCTGCCCGTGTATGGCGAGGGGCTGAACGTGCGTGATTGGCTCTATGTGACGGATCACTGTGAAGCCATCAATACCATCATCAAAAAAGGTAGAATAGGCGAGACCTATAACGTTGGCGGACATAATGAGATCAAGAATATCGATATCGTTAATACCATCTGCGAGATATTGGACGAGATGGAGCCTTCCAAAGAGGTGAAAAGCTATAAAGAGCTGATTACCTTTGTTCAAGATAGGCCCGGGCACGATATGCGCTATGCCATTGATGCGAGCAAGATTGAAAACGAACTGGGCTGGGTTCCCAAAGAGACCTTCCCCTCCGGTATCCGCAAGACGATTGCTTGGTATCTGGAAAATAGACAGTGGTGGAAAAACATCCAAGATAAGAGCTATCAACAGGAGCGTTTGGGCTTGATCAAATAAGCCTTAATTGCTATTGAAAGTGATATATGCCGGCTTCCTTGGTGGAGCCGGTTTTTGGTATGTATATAATATTTTCTATGTTGATTTGAATAGTAGAACACGGATTGAATGGATTAGCTGTGCTGCGCTTAGTGAATTGGTGCGCAAGCGTTCCCGTTGCCGCATGCGCTCCAGCGCATCCAGTAGCTTAGAAACAGCCTTGAGTTCAGGATTTTGATGGTATGGATGCCAAATGCTAAACTCTCAAGCCGAGAAATAAAAGTAGCACATTAGCATCACCTGCTTTTCCATTCACAGACTGAAAACTCTGTTTTCATTGGCAATGAGGACGCTTCCAAAACCGCCTACATCATCCGACTTTCTGGATTCGCTTCGCTCACGTTTGATTGGATGTGCTTCGCACATTTTTAACGGGTTCATGGGCAACAAGATGTTACCCGCCCAAGAGCGGAAG
>DUNQ01000063.1 GCA_012839325.1 Candidatus Cloacimonadota bacterium | reverse complement strand
GTATCAATTCCACTGACGGGAATTACCGGCACAAAATACTTTGCTTTCTATGCAGAATCTACGATATCGAACGGGGACAACGACCTCTTTGTCGATAATGTTCTTATTAGAGAAATCCCTGATAATCCGATATTTGTAATAAACCCGGAAAGCCATGATTTTGATGATATAATGGTAAATACATCTGCAAGCCAGGTCTTTACCATCATCAATAATGGTGGCGGTGCGTTGATCATAGATAGCATTGAAATTGATGGCGATGATGCCTTCAGTTTGGAAAATCTGCCCGAACTGCCCACTACACTTGGTGCTGGAGATACTGCGACATTTGGCGCCGTATTTGCTCCCAGTGCAGGAGGAGACTATAGTGCAATTATCACCGTCATTGATAACCTTAATACTCGCTATAGTGTAAATGCAGGTCCTAAGAGATCAAGAAATACCGGAAGCCGCGCTGCTAATACAGTAACGCTTACGGGCTCTTGCTTTGATCCCACCATCCGCACGTTCCCCTTCTTTGAAGGATTTGAAGATGGTAATACCCATAACTCTACAACAATAAGTCAGTGGGAACAGATCATTGGATCCGGAACTAAGCAATGGACTGCAAACAATACCTTTACAGACCGAAATCGCACTCCAAGAACCGGAAGCTGGAATGCATTCCTCAGCTGGGGTGGTGAATCAACCCTCATTCGCCCCATAATGCTTGAGGCAAATCAAGAGTATAAACTCACGTTCTACGCTCGTCAGGATAATGCCAATAGCACACTCGCAAATGTAAAAGCTGCTTTTGGTGCAGGCAATACCTTAGATGACCTCACGGAAACGATCATTGAACAAACAGGTGTTGTAGATGGCGACTATCAGGAATTTAGTGGAGTTTTCAGCACTGAAACCGGTGGCATATACTTCATCGGAATCACTGGTTGGATAGACAGCTCACCCTGGTATCTCATTCTCGACGACATCACCATCGACTACAACTACATTGTCACTCCCAATGACCATGCAGATGTCGGTGGAGATACCACTGCATCAGTTACCGGCGACGGATTTGTCGGTGCTATCGAAGTGCCGATGGCTCCGGAAAATCTCACCCCAATCCCGAACCCCTCCTTCGTTGTAATAAACCATCAGGTCTGGCAGTTGATCGGAACCGGAGAAATCAACCTCAGGTTCGACAACAACGGCACAGAAGACATTTGGTTTAGCCACGTTGTCGGCGGAGCTTGGTTTGCGCAAGAGATCCCTGCAGGCGGACACATTAATGTCTCGGTCGATCTCGACGCCAAGGATGCAAGCCTCGAATTCGCCCTCGGCACAGGCGGCAATCCCACCCTACCCGTGGAACTCAGCTATTTCAACGCCGTATTCATGCTAAATGAAAACAGCGTGAAACTTAGCTGGAAGACGGAATCCGAAACCCAAATGCTTGGCTATCAGATCTATCGCAGCATGAATACAGAACTGGCGAACGCCATCCTGATCACGCCTGTGATAGTCACAGCATCCAATAGCTCCACAGGAGATAGCTACTCCTATCTTGATAAAGAAGTAGAAAGCGGAACCTATTACTACTGGCTGGAAGCCGTGAGCTACAATAGCTCTGACTATTATGGCTATCAGACTGTTGTGATAGATATCCCCTCCGCTCCCGAATTGCCGGAGATCAGCTCCATGGGCAATGCCTACCCCAACCCCTTCAAGAATGCAACAAGTATAGACATCGCAATCAAGGGCGGGGAAACGGGAAGCTTCACCATCTACAACATGCTCGGACAGGCTGTATATAGAGAAAAGCTGAGCGAAGGTAATGTCACAATTCAATGGCATGGTAAAGATAACAACGGAAATCGCTGCGGAAGCGGTGTATATTTCTACAAGCTTGTCACACCCACGAAAGCCGAAACCAAGAAAATGGTAATAATGAAGTAAAACATAGCAAAACCTAAACATAAAGG
Source organism: Candidatus Cloacimonadota bacterium (assembly GCA_012839325.1). Taxonomy (GTDB): domain Bacteria; phylum Cloacimonadota; class Cloacimonadia; order Cloacimonadales; family Cloacimonadaceae; genus UBA5456. The sequence goes on along the minus strand of DUNQ01000063.1, from coordinate 20,399 downwards.
GAGCTACTACGGTGGCTCCCTTTTTTATCATCAAGCTCGTGCCCTTCTGATGGTGCACACGCAAATCCTCTAATCTCAATCCCTTACCCTCTTCTTCCCTATGGGGTTCAGGTGGAGATGCGGTCATGATGTGCTCATGAGCATGACCATATCATAAGCAAAACACAGGCTGTATCCAATAGGGAAGCCATAGCAAAAACCCCTCCACAAGAGAGCAATTCATCTCACATCTCAGGTGCATTTACGCGCCTCAAAACCCGCTTTCACAGACAAGACCTCACCTTTTTAGTTGACAAAAAAGCCGCTCTATGTATTTATGCTTCTTTTAATGATATAAAGCAATAATTTGTTGTCGTGGCATATATCTTAAGAAGATATGAAACTGCACTGAACCACGTTCAACATAAGGAGAATACAATGGCAGTACCAAAGAAGAAAACTTCTAAAGCTCGCAGAAACAAGCGCAGGAGCCACGATGCTCTCAGCATTCCTGCTATCAGCGTTTGCTCGAAATGTGGCGAGCCCAGCCGTCCGCATCACGTTTGTGAAAATTGCGGCAGCTATAACGGCAGACAGATCAAAGAACACAAGGAATAATCATTGCGCGTAGCGCTTGACGCATTCGGCAGCGACACAGCCCCCTATCCCGAGATAGAGGGAGCCGTTCTCGCCATCAAAGAAGATCTCTGCAAAGAGGTGATCCTGGTAGGGGACGAAGCCATCCTAAAGCCTGAATTAGAAAAATATTTCTATGACGGCGATAGGATCAGGATCGTTCACGCCCCGGATCGCATAGGGATGGACGATGACGCCGCCCGCTCCGTGAGATCAAAAAGAGATTCCTCCATGGTGAGGGCGATTGCGCTGCACAAAGCCGGTGAGGCAGATGTAGCCGTCTCGGCAGGCAATACCGGAGCAATGATGAGCGCATCTTTGCTGACTTTGGGACGGATGAAAAATGTCCTTCGTCCCGCAATTGCCGGCGTTTTTCCCACCCAAGTCGAGCATGAAATCATCCTCGATATCGGGGCAAATGTGGATTGCACCGCCGAGCATCTCGTGCAATTTGCCATCATGGGCTCAAAATATTATGAATATTTCTTTGAGACGCCAAATCCCCGCATCAGTCTTCTGAATATCGGGGAAGAAAGCGCCAAAGGAAATCAGATGTCCAAGGAAGCTTATGGGCTTCTCTCGGAAAGTAAAGATGTCAATTTTATCGGAAACATCGAAGGGAAAGATATTCTTGCCGGCATCACGGATGTGATTGTCTGTGACGGTTTTGTGGGCAATATCATGCTCAAAACGATCGAAGGCGTAGGCTTCTCTATATTTTCGATTTTGAAAGAGCAGATGAACAAAGATTGGGTTGCAAAGCTGGGCGCGCTGCTTGCCTTCCCCGCTTTCACCTATATCAAGAAGAAATTAGATCACACAGAATATGGCGGTGCGCTCTTGGTAGGGCTCAATGGCATCCCCGTTGTGGCACACGGACGCAGCAATGCAAAAGCCATCAAAAATGCCTTGAGATTTGCCTCACGCATCGCAAAATCAGGATTTGTTCAAAGCACCAGAGAATATTTTGAGAGGTTGTAATGACCCTTTACAAAGCAAAGTTTTCATCCTTTGGCAGTTATGCACCCGCCAAAGTCCTTACCAATCAAGACCTTGAAAGAATGGTTGATACCACCGATGAGTGGATAAGAACGCGCACAGGAATGGTGGAAAGACGCATAGCCGCCGACGACGAAGCAGCCAGCGATCTCGCCTATCATGCCGCAGTAAACGCAATCGAAGCATCAACCGTAAAGTTCAAAGAAATTGATCTCATCATTGTCGCCACAATCTCCGGCGATCACGCCTTCCCCTCAACCGCTTGCATATTGCAAAAACGCCTCGGACTCAAGGGCATGCCTGCCTTTGACCTTGCTGCCGGTTGCACGGGATTCATCTATGCCGTAGATGTTGCAAAACAATTTATAGAAACCGGAGCGGTAAAGCACGCGCTCGTTGTGGGCGTGGAAGTGCTCAGCCGCGTAGTAAATTGGGAAGATAGAAACACCTGCGTTCTCTTTGGAGATGCAGCGGGTGCAGCAGTGATTTCCAGAGCCGAGCCCGGGGATATATCCCACATCATGGGTTCGCTCATGGATGCAGACGGAGCGCATGGCGAACACCTCATGCAAGCCGCAGGCGGAAGCAGACTTCCCGCTTCTCAAGCCACAATAGATGCAAATCAACACACTATATACATGGAAGGAAATCGCATATTCAAACACGCCGTGCGCAGCATGTATGCCTCATCCGATGCGCTGCTAAAGAGCAGCAATCTCACGGGTTTGGACATAGATTGGGTGATCCCCCATCAGGCAAATACACGGATCATCGAAGCGCTGGCAAATCGCATGAAAGTCCCCATGGATAAAGTGATTGTAAATATACAAAAATATGGCAATACCTCTTCGGCGACCATCCCCTTGGCGATAGATGAAGCCATCAGGGCAAATATGATACGCCGCGGAGATATAATGCTGCTCACATCTTTCGGAGCAGGGCTGACTTGGGGCAGCATCTTAGCAAGATATTAGGAGGATATTCTTTTGAAAACAGCATTTGTTTTTCCCGGACAGGGAGCCCAGTATGTAGGAATGGCAATGGACTTTGTAGCCAATAATGCCGAATATGAAAAGATACTAAAAACTTTTGACGATGACCATGGAACAGAGCTTTTTAGCGCCATGCAAGAAGGACCCGAAGAGCTGCTCAAAAAGACCAGTCTCACTCAACCTGCCATCCTTTTCCATAGCATCTGTGCGCTTCGTGAGTTCCAAAAAAGATTTGATATCAAGCCGGAATTTGTGGCAGGGCACTCCTTGGGCGAGTTCTCCGCTCAGGTGGCATCCGGCGTGATGGAGCTTCCCATCGCCATGCATATCGTGCACAAACGCGGTGAATTCATGATCAATGCCGTGGGCGAAATCCCCTTTGCTATGGCAGCTGTGATAGGGCTTGATCCCCGGAGCGTCACCGAAGTTTGCGCCGAAGCCTCAGAGGCAGGACTCGTGCAAGCCGTGAATTATAACACCCCCATCCAAACTGTGATCTCCGGCACCAAAGAAGGGGTTGCAAGAGCCGGTGAGATCGCTAAAGAGCGCGGCGCCAGAAGGGTCTTGCCCCTCATAGTAGGCGGTCCTTTCCACACTCCGCTCATCGAAAAAGCAGCCGTGTGGCTACGCTGTGAAATGAGCAAGTTCGAGTTCAAAGACGGCAAGATTCCCGTGGTCTCAAATCTCGATGCACTGCCCTCACTTTTAGGAAATATAAACAAAGAAAAGCTCAGCAAACAGATCATCTCAGCCGTGCGCTGGGTGGATAGCGTGAACTTCATGATCGATGCCGGAGTCGAGCGCTTTATCGAGTTCGGTCCCCAGAAAGTGCTGAGCGGAATGATAAAGAACATTGACAAATCTGTTCAAATATATTCTGTTGACACAATAAGCGATCTGGATGATTTAGAGATACTATTTAGATGAACATCATTCAGATACAATCTATTAAGATATAGAAATAAAGGATTAAACAATGTACGATTTTACAGACTCAGTGGTTTTGATTACGGGTGGATCTCGCGGTATAGGCCTTGCAATCGCAGAGCATTTTGGCAAAGCAAAGGCTAAAGTCATCATATTAGGAAGAAATCAAGAGAGCCTGGATAACGCCATATCAAAGCTGAAAGAGCAAGACATAGACGCCGCCGGATATTCGGCAAGCGTCTCGGATTCCGCAAGAATGGATGAAGTCTTTGCCGATATCATCAAAGAGCATGGTAAGATCGATGTTTTGATAAATAATGCCGGCGTCACCAAAGACAATCTCCTCATTCGCATGAAAGAAGAAGATTGGGAAAGCGTAATGGATATCAATCTCAAAGGCGCTTTCGTATGCACGCAAAAGGCTTTCAAACACATGATGCGCGCGCGGAGTGGCAGCATCATCAATATCAGCAGCGTGATCGGACTCATGGGTAATGCCGGTCAGGCAAACTATGCGGCTTCCAAGGGCGGAATTATCGCCTTTACAAAGAGCTGTGCAAAAGAGTTTGCCCCGCGCAATATCCGCGTTAATGCCATCGCCCCCGGCTTCATCGAAACCGAGATGACGGCTGAACTTTCGGATTCCGTCCGCGCTGAATATGCAAAAGTAATCCCCTTGGGCAAAATGGGGAGCGCCGCCGAAGTGGCAAAGGTCTGCCTTTTCTTAGCTTCTGATGAAAGTAGCTATATCACGGGACAGACAATCGCCGTAGATGGCGGACTCACCATGCACTAAAGCCCAAATAAATAAAGAAAAGAATACTTCAATAACATAGGAGGAACAATGGATATTGAAGCTAAAGTAAAACAGATCGTAGTGGAAGAACTTGGAGTTGATGAAGCTCAAGTAGTTCCCGAAGCAAACTTTGTTGATGACCTTCGCGCAGACTCATTAGATAGCGTGGAACTCATTATGAAGTTTGAAGAAGAGTTTGACCTGGTTATTCAAGATGAAGAACAAGACAAACTTACTACCGTTGGTGATGTAATCAATTATCTGAAGGAAAAACTCGGATAATAGATCATCGTAAGAAACAAGGAATCAATCCTGATATTATTGTATCAGGATTGGTTCCGCTTTAAATTAAAACTAAAATCTGCCGTAGCTGTAAATTACAGCCGGTCTAATATACTTTACATGAGGTAAAAAAAAGATGAAAAGACGAGTCGTGATAACCGGAATCGGAGCCATTACTCCTGTGGGGCACACAGCTGAAGAGACTTGGCAAAGCCTGGTCGCCGGCGTATGTGGAACAAGGCTGATCACTCGTTTTGATACCGAAGGACTGCCCGTTCGCATCGCAGCTGAAGTAAAAGACTATGATGCAGAAAAGTACTTCGATCGCAAAGAAGCCAGAAGGATTGATCCCTATACCCAGTTTGCCATGATTGCGGCAAATGAAGCCGTGAAGGATGCAAAACTGGAAGAAGGCAGCTTCGTCCCGGAGCGCGTAGGAGTCATAACCGGAGCCGGAATCGGCGGCATGCTCACCTTTGAAGAAGAGTGTGTAAAATGCCACACCGTAGGCCCCAGGCGCATCAGCCCCTTTTTTATCCCCAAAATGATAGGCAATATCGCCGCTGCACATATCAGCATAGAACACAATTTTAAAGGGATAAACTTTAACGTGATGAGCGCCTGCGCCAGTGCAAACCATGCCCTTGGAACCGCGATGCGCGCCATCCAATATGGAGATGCAGATATCATCATCAGCGGAGGCACGGAAGCTGCCGTCACGCCCTTGGCTGTGGGTGGCTTCACATCCATGAGAGCGCTGTCTACGCGTAATGACGATCCTCAGACTGCGTCCCGTCCTTTCGATAAGGAGCGCGATGGCTTCGTGATGAGCGAAGGCGCGGCAATACTGGTTCTCGAAGAGCTGGAACACGCCAAAAAGCGCGGTGCAAAGATATATGGCGAGCTCAAAGGCTATGGCGCCACGGGCGATGCCTATCACATCACCGCTCCCACAGAAGACGGCGAAGGAAGCTCTCGAGCTATGCTCATGGCTCTCGAAGATGCCGATCTCAAGCCCGAAGATATAGATTATATCAACGCGCACGGCACCTCTACTCCCCTGAATGATAAGGGCGAAACCCAGTCCATCAAAACAGTTTTTGGCGAACATGCATACAAGGTCAAGATCAGCTCCAGCAAGTCCATGGTGGGACACATGTTAGGCGCTGCTGCCGGTCTTGAAGCTATCGCCTGCGTCAAGAGTATTGAGACGGGAATAATCCATCCCACGATGAATCTGATCAACCCCGATCCCGAGTGCGATCTGGATTATACCCCAAATAAAGCCGTAAATCAAAAAGTAAGCGCCGCTCTCTCAAATTCACTTGGATTTGGCGGGCATAACAGCGCAATCATCATAACCCGCTACGAAGAGTAGCATAGAAATTATCAAAGTCCCGCAGATGGCTAACCCCATTTGTGGGCATCTTTTTGCAATATGAATAGAAAACTGAAAAACATTATTTCTCAGGTTATGGACTATCTGCACAGCAAGCGCGTGCCGGAGAGCTATCCCAAATGGGAAAAGAGCCTGCAAAGCTTGCAAAAACGAATAGACTATAACTTCAAAGACCTCACTCTGCTCAAGGCTGCTCTTACCCACAAATCCTATCTGCGTCGCCATTTTAGCGATCACAAGGCGGCGTCGCCATTTGAAAGGATGGAGTTTTTGGGTGACAGTATCCTCGGATTTGCCATCTCAAAAGAGCTATTTGCACGCCATCCCGATGAGCAGGAAGGCAAGCTCTCCAAACTCAAAGCAAAGATAGTCTCCGAGACCTATCTCACGCTGAAAGCACAGAACTTGGAGCTCGGTAAATATCTCCTGCTCAGCTCCGAAGAAGCCGCATCGGGAGGTGCTGAAAAGCCTTCCATTCTTTCAGACACAGTGGAGGCGCTGATCTGTGCCATCTATCTCGATAGCGGAATTGCTGCGGCATCGCGCTTTATTAAAAATCATATCTTGATAGATTATCAGGAGACTGTAAACCGCGATGAACTCGTGAATTATAAGTCTATCCTGCAGGAATATCTGCAAGGAAACAATCAGGATTTGCCCAAATATAGCACCATCAAAGAAGAAGGTCCCGAGCATCAAAAGATCTTCACCGTGCAAGTTCAAGTGGGCGATAAATTCAGCTGCACAGGCAAAGGAAATACCAAGAAGACCGCACATCAAGAGGCGGCGAGAATGGCTTGTCAGAAGCTGGGGATATAGCCCCAAGCTTCGTCTCATAAATTAAGGGCTGCCCGCTATTTAGGACAGCCCTTTTTTGATGGTTAGTATTTTTTAAAACTTCTTTTTGAGCAGGTTTGCGTTCGTCACAACCGTCACCGAGCTCAGCGCCATAGCCATCTCGGCGATCACGGGATGAAGCACCCCGAAAGCCGCCAGCGGAATGGCAATCAGGTTATAGGCAAAAGCCCAGAAGAGATTTTGCCTGATCTTGGTAAAGGTCTCAATAGAAAGGGTTTGAGCCAAGGGGATGAGATTGAGATCTCCGCGCAGGATGGTGATATCTGCCGCTTCGATGGCGATATCCGTGCCGAGCCCCATGGCTATGCCGATATCCGCCTGCTTGAGCGCAGGAGCGTCGTTGATTCCGTCTCCTATCATGGCTACCACTTTGCCTGAGTTTTGTAGCTCGGCGATCTTGCCCGCCTTATCCTGAGGCAAAACGTTTGCCATTACCTCTTCAATGCCGCAGCTGCGCGCAATCGCACGTGCGGTATCATCGTTATCACCGCTGAGCATATAGGGCTTAATGCCGCGCGAAATCAGCTGGCGAACGATCTTCTGCGCTTCTTCCTTGATGGTATCAGCCACATAAAATAGCGCCATAATGCCATTCTCATCAGCCAGATACATGCGTCCGGCATAGGCAAGAGTGGTGTCCAGTTCTATACTATCGGGATCAAAACCTTGCTCTTTCATCCAGTTTGCGCTACCCATGATATAGCTTTTATCGTCGATGGTGGCGCGTATCCCCTTGCCGGCGATGGCGTTAAAATCCTTCAGCGGCATGTGAGTGATCCCCCTCTCCTGCGCTGCATTATTGATTGCGGTTGCCAGCGGATGCTCACTGGAGTTTTCCAAAGAGTGAGCTATCTTCAGCGCATCATCTTCAGAGAGCCAGGAGGATTGAATTCGGATCAATTCCGGCTTACCGTGGGTGAGTGTGCCCGTCTTGTCAAAAACGACGGTATCGACGTCTTTCATGCGTTGTAGAGCCTCGCCGCTGCGGATCAGGATGCCGTTATTTGCGCCTATGCCGCTGCCCACCATGAGAGCCGTGGGAGTAGCCAAACCCAGTGCGCAAGGACATGCGATCACCAGCGTGGCAATGGTCGCCATCAAAGCTGCCGCGAGCCCCGTTGTGGGCAAAGCAAGCGGGATGAAGCTCGTGATGAACCTCGCTACGCTCTGCATGAAGTTCGGGAATATCATCCACGAAGAAAAGACCACCAGCGCGAGCACGATCACTACGGGAACAAATATAGCCGTCACCTTGTCTGCCAAAAGCTGTATGGGAACCTTGGAGTGTTGCGCCTCGCTCACCATTTTGATGACCTGAGAGAGGAAGGTATCGCTACCCACCCGCGTTGCGCGTGCCTGAAAATAGCCGTCGAGGTTGATGGTTGCGCCCAATACGGCGTCTCCTACCTCGCGCGTGACGGGCATGGATTCACCCGTTGCGATCGATTCGTCCAAAGAGCTGGTTCCGCTCACGATTACGCCATCGGTGGGCACTTTGCTGCCGGGCTTCACGATGAACACATCGCCTGCCTTAATTCTATGAATGGGAACCTCTTGCTCTTCCCCATCTTCGATGATGATGGCGGTCTTTGCGCCCAAAGAGATGAGCTTGCGTATGGCTTCGCTGGCTTTTCCGCGCGCCCTGCTTTCCAGGTATCTGCCCGTTAAGTGAAAGGAGATAATCATCGCAGCAATGCCGGAGAAATCATGCGGGCGTATATCTTTCACGATCAGCGAAAGCGGGGCTACCAGTAGTGAGCTCAGCGTTCCCAATGCGATGAGAACGTCCATGTTCGCCGCTCCGCCTTTGATGGATTTCATGGCGGAAATATATACATGACGCGCCGGAAAGAGCACGGCAATCATGGAAAGTCCGAACATTATCCAAGCATCGGCTACTCCGAAAATGCCGTGCATGCCGGGAATCATGTGCGGGATCATAAAGACCATTACAATGGCGGTGATGATCCAGCTAAAAGTCATGCCACGCCTGGCTTCGTGCATCTTTTTGATCTGCTCGTCTTCGCCTAAGTGCACGCTTTCGCGTATGGTGAAGCCCAGATCTGTAATGCTCTTGAAGATCTCGTCTTTATTTACCTTGCGCTCATCGAATTCCACCATGGCTTCTTCCAGGGCGAGATTCACGTGGGCGGCGCTTATCCCCTTGAGATCCTTCAAGTTGCGTTCTACATTTGCACTGCAAGACGCGCAGTGCATTCCATCTATTCCAATCTGTATTTGCATTTCAATACCTCATTATAGTCTATCTTTTAGATATGATATTGCATGAGAGGCGCCAAAGCAAGCACTATCATCACATTTGAGAGCCAAGACCGGCTTCCTGCAGATGGATAAAATAAATACCGTCCAATAATCAGACTTTGTGAAATATAATTGAATTTTATCTCATCAAGTTTACATAACATTTTCTGACTCAAAAAAATCTTTAACTTTTTCTTATCATCGGAACCTGTGGGTGTTCTTGGCTTTAAGTGTAGTTCTAAAAACTGACTATTTTCGAGATGAAAAATAAATCGCGTTTTTGGCCATAATTTTCGCTTTTGGGCTCCTATATAAAAGTAGAGGGTGTCGCACACCAAAAAGAAAATTGAATATCTAAGATGCATCGGCTTTCTTCCTGATCAGTCGGAGCCGTGTTTCTTAGTTCAAAAATCGATGGTGCGAGCGGCAAGCTCTCTATAGTTCTTTTATTAAGTGTATAGTTGTGTTAATTAGTGAAATTATTAAGGCTAAATGGAAATGTGTCATGCCATAGGCGAAGCTGTGTCTATGCACCGTGTTTCGTGCAGTTACTTTGTATCATGTAAAAGCGCGAAACATGGTGCAATCACGGCTCGCATCATCGTGCAAAGCTTGCGGGTTTATTACATAAGAAGTAGTAGGGAAAGCGCCATGACCAGCATTCCGGCGATGAGTCCGGCGATTGCTACATGGTGTTCGGCATATTCCTCCGCGGTGGGTAAAAGCTCATCCAAGGAGATATAGACCATGATTCCCGCTACGGATGAGAGGATCAGTCCGATGGGGAAATCCGGCATGCTTTTGAGGATGAATATGCCTATTATCGCACCCAAGGGCTCGGCAAATCCGGAAAGAAAGGAATAGAAAAAGGCTTTCTTACGGCTCTTTGTGGAGTAGAAAATGGGCACGGAAACCGCGATGCCTTCAGGGATATTGTGAATGGCAATTGCGATGGCTATGCTCACTCCCAAAGCGGGATCAGCAGCGGCTGTCATGAAGGTCGCGATGCCTTCGGGAAGGTTGTGAATGGTGATGGCAAGCGCGGAAAAGAGTCCCATGCGCAAGAGCTTTTTCTCGTGCAATTCCTTGAGTTCCGGGCAGGGTCCATCTCCGCAATCCACGTTCTTCAGCTCATGCGGGTTTTCATGGCTGGGCACGAGGAAGTCGATCAGCGCGATGATGCCAATCCCTACGAAGAAGGCGATGGCGGTGTACCAATGCCCCGCTTTCTCGCCATATTGCTCAATCAAAAAGCATTGCGCTTCGGGCAAGATCTCTACGAAGCTCACGTAGATCATCACACCCGCGCTGAAGCCTAATGCGGCTGAGAGAAACTTTGGGCTGAACTTTTTGGAGGTGAAAGCCATCAGGGAGCCGATCCCCGTGGATAGTCCTGCAAAAAGCGTCAGCCCAAAAGCAAAGAGATAATGGTCGGTCATTTGATTTTAATCAGTTTTCTCGTTGTCTTTTCGCTCTCAAGTTTATAGAAATAGATACCGTCGGCAAGGTTCTGTAAGTCTGCTGAGATCACGCTTTCACCTGCTTTGACAGTTCCTAAGTTCAGGCTTTTTACGATCTGGCCTTTGAGGTTGTAAATCAGGAGCTTTTCGTCGGCTCTCGTCTTTTCGCTCTGAATCCTAATCTTGATCTTATCGGCAAAGGGATTGGGATAAATCTTTGCAGAAAGCTCTGCCATGGGCGCAAGATCGTCGGCAACGCTGACGGGACCCACAGTCATCTCGAAAGGTATGACATAAGGCTCGGCAAAGTCTGTCTCGATAATGAAATCGAAGCGCCCGTAGCCCTTGCTGCCTACAAATAGGTTCAATTCCAGCGCCTTGTAGCCATTTTCAGCCATGGGATGCGTAGTGGGGAAGCCGCCCGGAAAGCAGTTGTCGTCTTCATCGCAATAGTTGATGAACCAATCGTCCGGCGCCTCATGGATCTCGATATGAGTATTAAAGCTTGTTGCGGGGCCGATATTATAGAGGTAGAAAGTTGGCGAATAGTGCGCTCCCGGCTCATCTTCGGTGAGGTGTAAGTCAAAAGGCGCCGCCACTCTTACCTGGCTTTCGGGCAGGGGAAGTGTGCTCGCTGCCTGCAAAATGCTGCCGGAAGGGAGCTGAACAAATGCTGCCGCCCAGATATTATCCATGTTCCAGCTCGCGTCGTTATCAACGTTGAAGCTTGCCACCACAGAGTCGCCCACGTCGCCCAAAGCAATGTCCTGACTCAGCACCGTGCGCACGATGCGGGTCATATCCTCGATGTCGTTTTCAATAACGTAAAGCACGACTTTGCCTTCGTCTATGCTAAAGCCTTGATTGACATTGGTGATGGTAAAACTATACTCTCCAGCTTGATAGTCGAAGCTGTTTAGATCCATCTTGACGGGCGTTCCGGTGTAGCGATATTGATTCAGAGCCTCGCGGTAGAGCGTGCCGTCTTCCACCAAATCATCGCTGCCGGGCACGCGGGTCTTGCCATTGAAGATCACCGTGGGCAAGCCATAAACTTGGTAAAAATCAAACCTGTCTTCCACCTCGGGTGGGCTGTATTCCCCGCTTTCGGTGAGTAAACGTGTGAAGATCACCTCATGCGGCAAGACTTCGCCTTCGATGACATCCAGCCCTGCCAGAGCGAAAGCACAGGCTCCGCACCAGCTCGCGCCAAAGTTTTCTATGATCAATGTAGTGGGATAATATGGTGCAGTCTGCGCATTTAGCAGCGCGAAAGCCACCATAAACACGATGAGAATATATCTTTTCATCTTATCTTTCTCCTAAAATCTGGTTTGCAATTCGGCTCTTATCCCTTTGAAGGGTGCAACATAGCGGCAAACGCCGTTGCGACATACCTTTCCGCCTGCTTCTTTGCCGCCGAAGAGCAAGAGGTCTGTGTGCTGAAAGAGCGGATATTTGAGCTCGATATTGGGGCTGTATCTGCTTTCCATGAGCTGCGAGATTTCCTGCCAATGGCTTACTACTCCGAGTGATACGCCTAAGTCAAAGAGCGTGAATTCAGCCTGCATGGAAGGCTCGAAGTGGCGCCTTACTTCCGCATCGCCTTGTTTGCTTTCCACCGTTTTGAACTCTGCTTTGATGAAGAGCGGGAAAGCCCAGGAATTGAAATCAGTCTCTAATGTGGGGTAAAACTCTTTCTGCCAGTCGTGTTCTTTGTGCAGCTTTTCGATGTGAGACCAAGAGAGGGTAAAGCTCGCTTTATCAGCCATATACTCGGCTTCTAAATAGAGGTCGTTCATCTCTTTATCGTGGCCTTTGCTCCATGCTTCGGCGTAGTCTGCGGTGAGGTAGAGGCTATCAAAAAGAGAGTAGTTCGCCCTCGCTTGCCAGCCTTGTTCGTCTTCACCGCTGTGCGAGCTATCCGAGAGGGTTTCGCCATGATAGTTCGCCATGGGAAGGTCATTCAGTCTATAGTTAAAATCACGATATTTCTTGTATGCGCCGCCGATTTGCAGATCGCCTAATTGATACTCGGCATTGACGTAAGCGGCATGTCCGTCTTTATCTCCGGCGAGGTAGCGATAGCGCTGGGAGTAGGCATAGTCGCCGCTGAGCTCGAGGTTGAATTTGTTCATCATAAAGCGCCCGGCGAAGACGTCTCTATTGCCGTAATTGCCCAGCACGTTGATATCGCGAAATGCCATCGCAGAGCCGCCTAAGCGCATGCCTCTGATGATGGGGATTTCGAGATCCGCACCATAGGCGAGATCGAGCCTGCCTGCTCTTATTTCGCTCTCGATTGCGCCGTATAGCGCCTTCATCTTGACCTTGCCGTCATAGCGCAGGAGCGTGCTTTGCAGCCTGTGGTCTTCATCAAACTCCAAGTCTTTGAAGCTGCGGAAGATCAGGCCGCTGCCAAAGCTCTCCTCCGTGGTGCCCACGTGTACGCTGAAGTCATCCTTCTCAAAGCCGGCATAGAGCTCTTTCCACTCTACACCTAAGCGCGAGCTATCGAGCTCCGGTAAAAGCTCAGCCTGCTCCACGGGATATTTGGGCAGATGGCTGATGAACTTCATCCCAAAATTGAAGTTCCTGTATCCTAAATTAAAGCCAAACTCGTCCGAGAAGTAGGCATCAAGCGAGTCTGCCGCGGTGCGATAGACGAACTTTGCCTCATTCAAGCCATTGATCTGCAAGGTATTTTGTGCCATCAATAGCGAGGCAAAAAGGATGAGCGCAAGTGTAAGCCAAAGTCTGCTTTTCATTTACTCTTCCTCTTCACAATCCCCGTCGCAATCCTCATCGGGATTTTCGGAGCAAGGCTTTTTGAGCCCCAAGATCTGGCGCACGTGCTTCTCATAGATCTGCTCTGTGCCACTTTCAAAGCCTACGTGCGAATAGACAATCTCGCCTTCGGCATTTAGGATGAAGCTATGCGGCGGGTTCACCACATTCATCCTTTTGGCATAGTTCTTGTCGGGATCAAAGAGCGTGATAAAATCGAAGTTCTTGCTTCTAAGATAGCTCTTGGCGCGGGATTGAGCCTTGGGCGCATCGATGGAAATCATCACCACCGTGAGCTCTTCATACTTCTTAGCAAGCTCATCCAGCGCGGGCATGGCTTCTTTGCAAGGACGGCAATAATCCGCCCAAAAGTCGATGATCACAGGGCCTTTGCCTAAAAGCGACTTTAGGGTAACGTCTTCCATATCCATATCCGGCAGTTTGAATTCCGGCATCACGTCTGCCACAAGCGGCAAAAGCATCATCATCAGTGCGATTACTATAAATATCTTTCTCATTTTAAAATCTCCATTTATTTAATTAAAATCTATTACTTCACCACTATATATACGGGCGTTTGAGTCAAAACCTTCAGGGCGTTTTTGGATATAGATCAGGAGCTTGCCGTCTGAGGGCATATTTGCGGGCAGTTCTACGCTGATATCTATGGGTTTATTCATGTCGTTTGCAGTGATGGATTCGCGTCCGATACCGCGTACGACATTGTTGAAGATCTCAGCGGGATTGAAGGGGTTTGACACTTCGTTTGCCACTACTACGTAGTTCAGATACATATCCTCAAAGTCAATGCCATCCTCGCTACTGAAGACCACTTTTGCGCTCAGAGTTTCATCCGAGATACTTAGATCTTCGATAGTGTATTCAAACGCTGCCGATTCCTCGGTGTATTGATCCATCAGTACATCATAGCTCGCTAAAGCGTCATCTGAGTTTCCGCTTACCAGGTTTTGCCCTTGGAATACGACCGAGGGAATTGAGGGATGACCGTAGTAAGTGTATGTATCATTGCCCTGAACGAAGTATGGGGGCGCTGTGTGATGCTCCAGAAAGATGAAGTTTGAGTGAGCTTGAGCCAAGTCTTTGAGCTTTTGTGCGACAGGTGGACAATTTGAGCATCCGACGAAGGTAAAGTATTCTGCTATCACCAGTTGAGTGGGAGTATCCTCATCTTCATCAGAGTCAACCAAGTTGCCCAAAAGCTGCCAGCTGCCGTTTTCTTTGATAGCCTTTTCAGCCGTGAATAGTTCTTCATAGCATGGCTCCTGTCCGTCAAAGGCGAAAAGCTGCCAATCAAGCTCGGCATTCATGCTTCCGGTATGCTTTTCAGAGGTTACTTTCACCTCAAAGCTTAGGTTCTCGGCACCTTCAAAGAGAGCGGTGATCTCGGCTATGCGCGCCTCTTTATCTATCCCGTCATAGAGATAGTCTTCATGAAAGAGCGCATCCAAAGGCTCAAGATCCTCTGCATCGAGGCTCTCGAATGTGCTAACTATCAGGTCTCTAACCTCATGACTTTCTTCACTCGGCTTTGTGAGATTATTATCGAATCTATCACAAGCCGTGAACATAAGCCCCGCAATAAGCAGGACTAAAAACATATATTTCTTCATCTTAAACCTCAATTATCTTTAGTGATGGCGTCTCTGAGCATCTTTTTACTGAGCAGCTCAGGGAAGATCACCGGCTTTTCACCGGGCACATAAAGCGCATTGAAGGGCACTCCCATGCGCTCGTGAGACTTGATCCAATCAAGCAAAACGGGATCACTCTTGGTGAAATCCCCTCTTAATAAGACCACTTCATTCTCCGCAAAGAACTCCATCATATCATCGGTAAAAAGCACTGTCCTTTCATTTGTTTTACAATTCTTACACCACTCTGCACCTATGTCCATAAACACGGTCTTACCTTCATCCATCAGCCTTGCATGCAGCTGAGGACTAAAGAGATACCAGCCTTCGGGTGCATCAGGATCGGCAACCATTTCATCGCCTTCGAGCACGATTGCAGTGGCAGCTTCAAGATATTCAGGCTTCACCGGCAAGAACTGCCATGCGCCCAACACTATCATCAATACAGGGATGATAATGAATATCCACTGTGTGATCTTGGAATATTCAAAGCGCACAAACCTGCCATATAGCCACACCGCGAGCCCCAAGATCAAGAGGAAGAATATCACATTGATGAGATACGCTCCCGCCGTGAGCATCAGAGTTGTCTTGAGCATGGTATATACCAGATAGAGCAGAACAAAGCCCATGAGCTCCTTGAAAAGCACCATCCAATCACCCGGTTTGGGGATGATCTTAAGCGCAGCCGGGAAGATGCCGATCAGGATGAAAGGAAAGGCAAAGCCCAAGCCTATCATCAAGAAGAACACCATGGTTCCCAGAGGCGGCATCGCCATCGCAAAAGGTAGCGCCGCACCCAGGAAAGGCCCCGTGCAAGATATAGCCATGAGAAAAGCAAAGATTCCACCAAAGAAGGAGCCGCCATAGCCGCCCTTCCCGGTTGCCTTGTTCGCCGCATCCATACCCGGTGCAGTGATCTCAAACACTCCCAAAAGCGAGAGTGCAAATACAAAGACGATTGAAAGCAAGCTCACCTGGAAATAGGGATTCTGGTTTTGTATTCCCCAGCCGGCAGATTGTCCCGCCATCTGAATACCGATCAATATCCCCGCCAAGATAGCAAAGGAGATGAGCACACCAAGGCTATAGATCAGAACATGACGCAAGACCTTACTGCGATCTTCCTGAGCCTGGTTGATGATAGCCATGATGCGAATAGGCAAGATGGGCAACACACAGGGCGTGATATTCAGGATGAGTCCGCCCAGGAAGGCAAAGATCAAGAACTTAACAATCCCCTTTTTGACCGGAGATTCTTCGCTCTCGTCCACTTCATCCACTTCTCGCGCAAGAGGCTCATCAGCTTCGAGCGTCTCTTCAGTCTCAAGCACCTCTTCTTCTATCAATCCTTCCGAGGGGGAATCTTCCACGATCGCAGCAGAGCTTTCAAGCGCTTTCTTCACAACTTTCAGGCTCACCACTGATTCTTCTTCTTCGGGAGGATTGCACATGCCGTCATCATAGCAGAGATTGTATCCCAGCTCTACAGTGATCTTCTTCTCACCGAGTTTGGCATTTTCACGCACGGTGAAAGGCAGACTCAGCGTCACAGAGGGAAAGTATTGCCACTCATCATCACCCACAACCTTATCGGGTTTTGGCAGTTTGAAGCTTCCAAACTTAAGATCAGGATGGCTTGCCTCTATGTAAAAGTAAATGTTATCATTAGGATCGATACTTTGCTTCTGATCCTCAGGTATCTGCAGGGTGGCACTGATTTTACCACTCTCGCCGGGACTCAATTCACCGGGCGAAATGCTGAACTTCACACTCTGTGCACTCAGCGCAAATATGCTCAGCACAAACAGCATCAGGACTATTATCTTTTTATTTGAACTCACGCTATATCTCCTTCTTATGGATAAGATATGATTTATCTAAAGTATTTCCCGAGTCGTCCCTATTTGACAGAGACGGCTCGGGATTTTTTTATATTATATCAGAGCAAGCCGTCCCGCTTGAGCAGTGCATCGGCATCGAGACTGCGTCCGCGGAAAGCTTCAAAGAGATCCTGAGGCGGATATGCATTACCGCGCGCGAGGATATACTCCCTGAACTTATCGGCTGTTTCCGTGTTAAAAATACCATTTTCTTGGAACATGCTCCAAGCATCAGCATCAAGCGCTTCTGCCCATTTGTATGAGTAGTAGCCCGCTGCATAACCGCCGGCAAAGATATGCGCAAAGCCGCTGGACATATTCGTGCCATCCACCTTGGGAAGCAGCATGAAGCGCTTGTTTGACTGCGTCTCAAATTCGTCCACATCGGTGATGCTTTCGGGATCAGCCAGATGCCAATCGAAGTCCAAATTTGCATAGCGCAATTGAGTGATACTACCCGTTGCAGCATTGAAGTTGCGAGATGCCAACATCTTATCCAAGAGTTCTTTAGGCAGAGGCTCGCCCGTTTCATGATGCTTTGCAAAGACATTTAAAGCCTCTTCTTCCGTGAGCCAATTTTCCATGATCTGACTGGGAAGTTCCACGAAATCCCACAGCACAGAGGTTCCGGAAAGGCTGCGATAGTATCCATCTGCCAAGAGTGAGTGAATGGCGTGTCCAAATTCGTGGAACACGGTTCTCACTTCGTCTAAGCGCAGGAGCGAAGGCGATTTATCCGTAGAAGGAGTGAGGCTGCCAACTATCAACACCTGCGGTCTCTTCATGCCCTTGGGAGACATTCCTTGCGCCTTCAGCGAGCTCTTCCATGCTCCGCCGCGCTTGGTATCTCTGGGGAAAAGATCAATATAAAGCAAGCCGAGATAGCTGCCATCTTTGTCGTGAGCTTCCCAGGTCGTAACTTCTTCGTGATATACGGGAACGTCAAAAACCTGTTTCATTGTGATGCCAAAAGACTTATTTACGATAGTGAAAAGCCCGGCAAGCACCTCTTCCATCTTGAACCAGGGGCGCAGTTCTTCGGGATCGAAATCAAAGAGCTTTTCTTTGAGTTTATTACTATAATAAGCCCAGTCCCAGCCCATAAGTTCTTCTATTCCATCCAGTTCGAGAGCATACTTGGCGACTGCTTCACGCTCTTCAACTGCCTTGGGATATGCCACTTCATAGATGCGATCCAAGAAGCTGCGAGCATTCTCCACGCTTGCCGCCATGCGCTCTTCCAAGATATAATCGGCATGATTTTCATAGCCCAAAAGCAGGGCTCTTTCCTTGCGCAATTTCAGCGTTTTCTTGATGATATCACCGTTATCAAATTCATCTCTAAAAGCGCGAGAGGAATAGGCTTTGGAGATTTTCATACGCAGGTCGCGATTTTTGCAATAGGTGAGCACGGGAGTGACGCTTGAAGGCTGAAGAGTGATCAGCCAGCCGCCATCTTTACCCTTGGTCTTGGCAAGATATGCCGCGGCTTCTTTAGCGCTATCGGGCATGCCTTCCAGTTCATTTTCGTCCGTGATATGCAGCTCAAATTTGTTTGTAGCGCTGAGGACGTTGTCGCTAAACTTTGGCGAGAGCTGAGAAAGCTCCATCGCGATCTGAACATAGCGCGCCTTTTTATCATCTTCCAAGAGCGCTCCGCCACGGATAAAGCTCTTATAATTGCGCTCGATTACGCGATAGCGTTCCGCCGCTTTGATTGCTTCCTTGTCGTTCATATCTGAGGGAAGCTTGGGTTGAGGCTTGCCTTTCACCTCGTTTTCATAGACGGCTTTCACGCGGGCAAAAATCACGGGATCTGTGGCGATCGTGGTATTAAATTCCGCCAACATCGGTGAAATCTTTTGCGCGAGCGCCTTGTGTTCAGCGTCCGAATGAGCGCTGAGCAGATTAAAATAAACTGTGGTGGCATAGCCCAATTCCTCTGCCCCATCCTCCATCGCCAAAATGGTGTTTTCAAAGGTGGGTGCTTCGGGATTGTTCTTGATCTTTTCGATCTCTGCTTTTGCTATTTCTAAACCTTTTTCAATTGCGGGCATAAAGTGCTCTAAGCGAATCTCGTCAAAGGGAATCGCCTCCAGCCTATGCGTGTTTTCCTTTCTAAGCAAGGGATTGTCCTGCATGGTTACTCCTTAATAGTCTGATATTATTCTATTTTAACAAGATAAATCAAAATAGTGTATTAGTCAACCTTTTTCACCCGTGAAAGGCTTCTGTGTGGATAATATGCAGGATAAATTAAAGATATATTTTATGAAATTTTGCTGAAATTGATGATGTGCGCGCTTGATTGCGAGCTGTAACTGTCTGTTTTCCTATGGCTTCCCTATTGGATTCAGCTTATCTGATGCTTATGATGTGCTCACGGCTATGACCATATCATGACCACATCATCACGAGAAACCTATAGGGAAGGTGTGGAAATTGAGTGTAAAAAAGAGGAGCTGCGTGTGGGCAACTCCTCTTATGTTTCTAAGCTCTTTGCCTTGGACTCTTAGCCCTTAGCTCCGAGCTCTTTGCTAATTTATTCCATGAGCATCATCTTGCGGGTCTTTACGTAGTCTCCTGCGCGGAGGCGATAGAAATACAAGCCGCTACTGAGCTTATTACCTCTGTCGTCCGTGGCAGTAAAGACTACATTGTATCTGCCTGCTGATTGCTCGTCATTTACAAGGGTTTTCACCAACTGCCCTTTGAGGTTAAAGACGTCCAGGCGAACCTGAGCAGCGTCCTTAATATCATAGCTGATGGTGGTTTCAGGGTTGAAGGGGTTAGGATAGTTAGAATTCAATGCCGTCACGGTGATCTCTACCACGTCTTCGTTGCTGGTGGGTTCCATGACGAAATTCAGAGTGGTGTTTTCATCACGAACTACGACAACGTCCTCGTGGCTGACCGTAGTGTATTCATCATGAGTTGCGGTGATAGTATAGGTACCGGCGGGCAGCGAGATATTATAGAATCCGTTTGCCGTGGTGGTTGCGCTAAACTGATCACCTGCGGTAACGGTGGCGCCGCCTATGGCCTCATTACCTACGGTACTACGCACGAAACCGGAGATGGTGCCGTTGGTGAGTTCCTTGGTAACAGTGTTGGAGAATACGGGCACAGACATCACGTCTGAAGTGTAAACCGCTCTGACTGCCCAGAGGTAATCACCCTGAGCGAGCGCGCTCCAGCCTGTGTCTTCATAGCCGGTCTCGGTGAGCATCTCGTCGGTGAGGAGCACCCAGTTGTTTTCGGCTCCTTCATGTCCGCTTCTGAGTCTCCATACCTTGTAGCCTGTCAGCGCTCTGTTGGGAGCTGTAGGTGCCTTAAGAGCGAGCCTGGCGTTGGTTTCATCTATGTTGATACCACGAGTAGTATTGATGGCATTCTTGGTGTCTCTTGCGGAGATAGCCGAGCCGAATGTAGCAAGCGGGCTGAGCTGCTCTGTGCGCACGAAGTTACCTATATAGACGTTATCGAT
>DUNQ01000062.1 GCA_012839325.1 Candidatus Cloacimonadota bacterium | reverse complement strand
TGAAGATGGCCCTGAGGGAGTGGTGCCCGTGGTGACAACCATCAAGAGCATCTATCCCAATCCCTTCAATCCCAGCACCACCATTGCTTATAGCCTCAAAGATAAAGAAGATGTGGGCATATATGTCTATAA
Organism: Candidatus Cloacimonadota bacterium; assembly: GCA_012839325.1. Classification (GTDB taxonomy): domain Bacteria; phylum Cloacimonadota; class Cloacimonadia; order Cloacimonadales; family Cloacimonadaceae; genus UBA5456. Next base: position 2,713 of record DUNQ01000062.1, on the reverse strand, counting down.
CACTCGCGGACAATTGGTGAGCACGATAGACCGCGGAACGCAGGATGTGGGGCACTATGAATATGTGTGGCACGGCACAAATGATAATGGACAAAAGCTATCCAGCGGTGTATATTTCATTCGCTTGAAAGCAGGAAAGACCATTGTGAACAAAAAAGCTGTGCTGATGAAATAAAGCATAAATCAAATAATGAAAAGAGCTCCCGATTGTGGAGCTCTTTTTTTGCATAAACAATAAAAATTGCATGGAAAAGGGCATATTGTTCCATTTTTCTTATATACTTACAAAATAGTAAGCGTATAATCAGCATTGTCAGGTTGTTAGGGCACATCTTTGTCCATGCTTTCCCATGCCTTCCCTATAGGGTTCTGGTCATGATGTGGTCATGATATGGTCATAGGCATGACCATATCATAAGCGCAAGCTAAGCTGTATCCAATAGGGAAGACATGGGAGATTGCTGTGAAATGGGGGTCTGATTTACAGATTTTTAGATGTTCAGCATCCCGATTACATTATTCAAAGCAGGAAATAGCCCTGGCGCACTCCTCCGCCGCTGATGGTGAAGCTCTCTTTGTGGCTTATATCCATAATGTGGCGGATAATGCAAAGTGCAGCGAGCATGATGTCTGCGCGGGTGGGATCCATGCCTGCGATGGCGGCGATCTCACCGGCGGAAAGCGGGCGCATAAGCTCTATTTGGCGGGTTATCTCGGCTAAATAAAGCTCATGCCCGCTATCTTCACTATAGCTTTGAGAGTGATGAGCAAGCGCGATAGAGAGTGCGGTATTTACGCTGCCGCCACAGCCTACGAGGCGGAAGCTTCCGATGTTCGAAAGCATTATCTCTGCAATGGCGTCTTTGGTGATGAGTCGGTTTATTTGGCTTTCAAAGGAGGGGTCAGCTGGGCTATCCATGGTAAGATTCACTGCGCCGATGGGAAAGCTCTTCCACTGCTTAAGTTTGCCATTTTTGCCAAAGATAATCTCTGTGCTGGCGCCGCCTATGTCGAAGGAGAGCATATCGCCTTGAATGCGGCTAACTGCCATGATCCCCATGAAGGCAGCACGCGCTTCATCTTGGGGGCTGAGGATCTGTAAGCTAAGTCCTGTGGTATCGCGGAGTCTATCGATGATCTCTGCCTGATTGCGGGCGCTGCGCAAAGCTTGGGTGGCAATGAGATGGATCTTGGCGTGGGGATGCTCGGTTTTAGTATTATCGATGAGGCGGATCATCTCGTCCATCACGGGGGATGCGAGGCGATCTTGAGAATCCAGGCCATCTGCTAAGCGCAGGGGATAGACCTCGGTTTTGCCCAAAGGCTTGATCTTGCTAAGTGAGAATACTTTTGCGGTGTTCGAGCCGAACTCTATGAGTATTTGCTTTTTATGCATAGTGAATCCTTATAGTCTTTTAAATAAAATATAGTCCAAAATACCGGTTTTGGTAAGAGTTTAAAAAGACAAATCGGTGCAGTTTAAGGCCGTGTATCGAAAAAGTCTTGACGATTCCAAACACTTTACAAACTGGTATATAAGAATAAATATCATAGAATGAGGTGAATTGTGCGAGAATTTATCATTGCAGGCAATTGGAAAATGAACAAAGACCTTTCAGAGGTAAGAAGCTTTATAAGTGAAGTGGCAGATGGTTTGAAAACTAAGGATATGAAGGGGATAACTGCGATAGTTGCTCCGGCTTTTCCTTTCCTCGGCGTCTCTTATGAGGGGCTGAGCGATAGTCCGCTGAAGCTTAGTGCTCAGGATGTGAGCATGCACGAAAAGGGCGCTTTTACGGGAGAGGTTTCGGCGCTGATGCTGGAATCAATCTCTATGCCATATTGCATCATAGGCCATTCTGAGAGGCGAAGCTATCATGCTGAGGATGATGCGCTCATTCGCGAGAAATTGCTTGCTTTGGCATCTGTTGGGATCACGCCGATTCTCTGCATTGGCGAAAGCTTGGAAGAGCGCGACAGCGGCGATACCGAGGATGTGATCATAAGTCAGCTTGAGGGATGTCTGAAAGATGTGAATATATATTCCGATAAAGACCTCGTGATTGCCTATGAACCGGTCTGGGCAATAGGCACGGGACGCACTGCCAGCGGTGAGCAGGCACAAGAGGTGCACGCTCTCATCCGCAGATGGCTGGAAGAGAGATATTCTGCTGAGCTCAGCAAAAAGATCAGCATCATCTATGGCGGCAGCATGAAGCCGGAAAATATAGAAGGCCTTATCTCAAAGCCGGATATAGATGGCGGCTTGATAGGCGGCGCATCCCTGGAAGCAGCAAGCTTTCTGAAGATGATAGACAGCGCAATAAAGATTAGAAATGGATAATAAAAATGATTGATATTAGGTTTATACGCAATAATCCCGAGATCGTTCGCCAGGCGATTATCGATAAGAATGAAAAGGCGGACTTGGATAAGCTCTTGGAATTGGACGAAGCTTTTCGTAAAGAACAATATGAATTTGAGGGCTTAAGGGCGCATCAAAACACGGTTTCGCAAGAGATAGCAAAGAAAAAACGCGCCAAGGAAGATGCAAGTTCCCAGTTGGAAGAGATGACAAAGCTTGCCGCTCGCATCAAAGATATTCAGGCAAGCCTTGCCGAGCTCGGCGCAGAGCGTGATGAGATCCTGCTCTCTATCCCAAACATACCCGAAGAGAGCGTTCCCGTCGGCAAAGATGAGAGTGCGAACGAGA
>DUNQ01000061.1 GCA_012839325.1 Candidatus Cloacimonadota bacterium | reverse complement strand
TCAAGCAAGGATTGCGTTTCCACCCTCTTTTTTTCGCCAAAATCTCACCTCACTGAGCCCGCTTCCCTATTGGGTTGCTTATGATGTGGTCATGCCCATGAGCATATCATGACCACATCACCACCAGAACCCAATAGGGAAGCGGGCTCAGTGAGGTGAGATTTTGGCGAAAAAAAGAGGGTGGAAACGCAATCCTTGCTTGACAATCTTGAGGCTAAATATTGAATTGGTCTCAAGATAAAAACACTGAAAGGAGCCGTGATGAGAAAATTTCCTAAACACAGCGGACACAGACGCGGAATGCCATCAATTTTGATAGTGCTGGTGGTTTTGATAGTTCTTTTGGTAATCTGGCTTTTATGGTCTAAATTTAGCCCCGATAAAGAGATAGAAACGGATGAAACTGAGATACAGATAGCGGATGAGCTTGAAAATGGCGACGCTGAGCAAGAAGCGGAAATAGACGCAGAAAACGAGCCTGAGAAGCCGAAAAGCCCTGAAAAATCAAGAAAAATAAATCGCTATCCCGCCGCACCGAACATCGCTTCGCGCAAACCGAGAATGCTGACCGACGGACTTTATATACTCATCATCAAAAATCAGCATAAATTGCAACTATATAGAGATGGTAAGCTTATGAAAAACTATAAGGTTGCATTGGGTGCAAATCCGGAAGACAAGCGCGCTGTGGGCGATCTCAGAACTCCCGAGGGGCACTTTTATATCAATTTTATCCGAGATTCTACGCACTGGACGCATGACTTCGGCGATGGTTTGGGCGAGATTCCGGACGCCTATGGACCTTGGTTTATGGCGCTTTTTACGGGTAAATCTCACACTTTTTCACAGAATACTTGGACGGGGATAGGAATTCACGGCACGCATAAGCCGGAGTCTATCGGGACGGACGAAACCGAGGGCTGCATCAGGATGTATAACAATGAATTAGAGGAGCTCAAGGAGATTATTGGGGACAATGAGTATGTTTCGGTGGATATTGTTGCCTCGCTTTGAGTAAAAAAATAGGATAAATATAGATTAAGCCCGAGCCATTCGGGCTTTTTTCTTGCTTAAAAAAGCCTGATTGTTTGTAAGCAGAGTAAAAGTTTTCTGCAAATAATTTACGATTTTTCTTGACACTTTTTGCATAAGATAATAATTGCAACAATGAAATTACTAAATGACCTCAGCAAATACGGGAGAGCCTGTATCCTCGTATTATTCCTTGCTATATCGCTACTTAGCTTGAGCTCCTGCAAGCCCGCTACGGCTATGCAAAAAGCTCCCTATGTGGTGCTTTCGCCTGAGATCGCTGAGATTTTAGCCTCTTTAGGAGCGCTGGACGAGATCTCCGGCGTCACCGCAGAATGTGATTTCCCTCAGCAGCTCACAGAAAAGACAATCGTGGGCAATTTTGGAGCTATAGACAAGGAAAAGGTCATCTCACTTGAGCCTTCAATCGTTTTCACAACCGCGCTTGAACAAGATGCCATCGCTGCGGATTTGCGCAAACTGGGCATAAAGGTGGTATCCAGCTATCCTAAAGGCTTGGACAAAATGTTAAGTGAAATTACGCGCTTGGGTGAGATCATCGGCAAAGAAGCGGAAGCAAAGGCATTGGTGGATTCGCTGAAAAACGAGATACTTGAGATAGGAAAAGCGGCAGAAAATGTCGAAAAAAAGCCTAAGATCTATCTGGAAATTTATCGCGATCCTTTGATGAGCGTATCGGATGAATCGCTGGTGGGCGAGCTGATCAATCACTCCGGCGGGGTGAATTCTTTCAAAGTTTTAGAGCGCGATTATTCCCGCATCAATCCCGAAGAAGTGATCAAGGCTATGCCGGATATCATGATTTGTTATTCACGCGATAGCCTGGAAAACATACTCTCTCGCAAGGGTTGGAACGTGATTCCGGCAATTAAGAACAAGCAAATATATTTTGAGGAAGATATTTCGCCGGATCTCATACAGCGTGCGAGTCCGCGCAGCATTCAGGGCATGAAAGAGCTTGCTAAGATCTATCAAAAGTGGCGCGAGGCGGATCTGTGAGAAAATTCTTTATCTATCTTATCATCTCGCTTGCATTTATCGGCATGATAGCGCTCTATCTCTTTAGCGGAAATCCGGGGCAAAATATCGTGCAAAATGTGAGGTTGCCGAGGCTGGTTCTCACCATCGTCACCGGTATGAGTCTTGCGGCGGTAGGCAGCGTCTATCAGCTGATGTTGGGCAATCCTTTGGCGGATCCTTACATACTGGGAGTCTCTTCCGGCTCGGCTTTGGGTAGCATCATCTTTGCGAGCTTGGGACTGATCATACTCATGCCTTTGGGCGGATTCATAGGAGCGCTGCTCACCATGGTCTTGGTTTGGCGTTTGGCGCTGAAAGATGGAGTATTTGATAAAGGACGGCTAATCATCGCAGGAGTGGTGGCGGGCTTGTTTTTTTCCAGCGGGATCTCTCTTTTAATGTATCTCGGCAAAGAAGATACCGTGCTTATTCTCAGCACTTTAATGGGCAATCTGGGACGCATTTTTAGCCACCAAGAGTATCAAATCTTTCTCGGACTTAGTTTGTTTTTGGGCATACTCATCTTTTGGCTGTATCTGCAAAGCCGCGCACTGGACATCATGAGCACCTCGGATCACTATGCGCAGAGCGTTGGCATAGGCGTGCAGGCGCTCAGAAAGAAGATATTTTGGATCAGCTCACTCATCATCGGAATCGTCGTGTCCTTCGCCGGCATCATCGGCT
>DUNQ01000060.1 GCA_012839325.1 Candidatus Cloacimonadota bacterium | reverse complement strand
CGCTGCAAGAGCCATGAGCGAGATGGGAATTATCCCCAAAGAAGACTATGAAATAATTGAACAAAAAGCAGACTTTGACCCCGATAGAATTGATGAAATAGAGGCCGTTACACGTCATGATGTGATTGCTTTCCTCACAAATGTTGCCGAATATGTAGGCCCCTCCTCGCGTTGGGTGCATTTTGGCATGACTTCATCCGATGTGCTGGATACCGCCACGGCTTTGCAACTCAAGCAAGCCGGAGAACTCGTGCTCAGCGAACTTTTGCGCATGAGCGAAGTGCTGAAGCTCAAAGCGCGCAAATATCGCCACACCATCTGCATGGGCAGAAGCCACGGCATTCACGCCGAACCCACCTCTTTCGGGCTGAAATTTGCCCTGTGGTATGATGAAACTCAGCGCAATATCCGCCGTCTTGAAGATGCAATAGAAGCAGTGAGCATTGGCCAGATCTCCGGAGCAGTGGGCAACTACGCTCATCTCAGCCCCGAAGTTGAAGAAAGAACTTGCGAATATCTCGGCTTGAAACCCGTGAATGTTTCCACTCAAGTGATACAAAGAGACCGCCACGCCCAATACCTCATTGCGCTCGCACAGATTGGCTCTACCATGGAAAAGATAGCCGTGGAGATACGCCACCTCCAGCGCACGGAAGTAGGCGAAGCGGAAGAGAACTTCACCCGCGGGCAAAAAGGCAGCTCCGCCATGCCCCACAAACGCAATCCCATCCTTACAGAACAGCTTTCGGGCTTGGCACGAGTGCTGAGAGCAAACGCCCAAGCAGGACTGGAAAACAACGCTCTTTGGCACGAAAGAGACATCTCACACTCCAGCGTAGAGCGCATCATCCTCCCCGATAGCAGCATCCTGACCCACTATATGCTGGTAAAATGCACAGACATGTTAGACAAACTCATAGTTTATCCCGAAAGAATGATTGAAAACATCGAAATCACCGGTGGCATAGTATTTTCACAAGCGATACTTTTGAATCTCGCAAACGTGGGAATGAGCCGCGAGCAAGCCTACAGCATTGTGCAAGAGGCTGCCATGAAATCCATCACCGAACATCTTGACTTCAAAGAACTAATCATCAATAACGAAGAATTAATTAGCGCATTGGGAAAAGAAGAGATAGAGGCTATATTCTCCTATGAGCGCTATTTGGAGAATGTAGACCACATCCTAAAGCGCTGCGGAATCATCTAAATCCCTGCCCAATAAGGAGGCACGATGAAAAAGATTCTTACACTCGCGCTAATTGTAGTGCTCGCCTTGCCGCTTTTTGCACAAGGAAAAGAGCGCATTTACGGCAATTGGTACAATGGTAAAAAGGTTGCCATGCTTGAGATATTCCCTCTCAGGGATGGCACGATATCCGGTAAGCTTATCTGGCTGAAAGAGCCGCTTACCGAAGATGGAAAAGAAAAAACAGACAGCAAGAACCCCGATGCAAAGCTGAGAAAGAAGCCTATGATAGGCCTGAGCATACTCAGCGGATTGGTCTATGACGGCAAAGGTAAGTATAGTAAAGGCAAGATATATGATCCCGAAAGCGGTAAAAGCTATTCTGCAAAAGCCGAAATGGTGGACAACAATACTCTCGCCTTGCGTGGCTATATAGGGATATCCCTTGCCGGAAGAACCGAGACCTGGACACGAGCGCCGGAAAAAGATGAAAAGAAATCAGAATAGAGAGAGCAGCGGCTACCACATCATAGGCTACAGCCTCTTAAAAGCGCGAGCTATCCCGCTTTTGCTCCTCTTTTCGGCGGTGATGATTACCTCCATTTGGGGATACAATCGTAATATGCTTTATTTTGGCTACATGCTCACCGCCATCAGCATCTGCGCCTATTTCATTATCGGACTACGCTATCGCTTTGAGAAAAACCTAAGAAAACCCTCCGAGCATATAGTATATTTCCCGCTTGCAGGAAAGATAAGCTCTATAAAGGAAGTAGGTGCTAAGACCATCATCAGCGTGCAAAAATCTACTTTGGATTTCATTGATATTCGCTCGCCGCATGCGCTTTGTCGCCGTGAGACAGGAGATCTTATAATTGATGAGATAGAGCTCAAGATCACTTTCACTGAAGGCAAAATCAAGACCTTTGAAGAGGAAAGCTTTAAGGCCGGAAACATCATAGGCATGGCGCAGGGAAAGGTTTATTACACCGTAGAACTCAGCGCGGAGCAAGATATCAATCTCAGCGTGGGACAAGAGCTCAAAGCTGGAAGCAGCGTTCTTACCATGCTGGAATATGCGCCCATTATAGAGGTTATAGATACCACAATTCCTGCCGATGAAGAAGGATAGAGAACTTCCCCGTCTGGGAGTATCTGCCTGTCTTTTAGGCCATAAGGTGCGCTATGACGGCAGGGATAAGGCATTTCCTCAGATCACAAGCGAGCTGGGCAGCAGCTTTGAACTGATAGCCTACTGTCCCGAACACGGCGCCGGACTTCCCGTGCCGCGCCCGCCTATTCAATTATATATAGGAGAGCCCTGTCCTCGGCTGCTCGTGGTGCAGGATAAGAGTGATGTGGGAGAAGTGCTTCAGACATATATAATGCAGATCTTAAAAGAGATCAAGGCGAGCAAGATCTGCGGCTTCATCCTCAAAAGCAAATCACCTTCCTGCGGACTAAAGACCACCCCTCTATATAATATGGATGACACGCCCACCGGCGAGATGATCAGCGGCGTTTTTGCGCAAACCCTTTTAGATGAACTGCCCGATTTGCCGCTTATCGACGAGATTGATTTCCTTATAAAGGGCAAAAGAAAAGACTATATTCGGCGCTGTTTGGACTACTTTGAGGGCATTCACGCCGAGAATATTTGATTTTGGCGAGACCTCTAACTATCGATTAATCAACAACTAAGAATATTGTGATAAATTTATGTTGACAAAAATAGCACTGCTGTAGATATTGTGCCTACAAAGTGTTCCGGAATAGCTCAGCGGTAGAGCGGGTGGCTGTTAACCACTAGGCCGGGGGTTCAAATCCCTCTTCCGGAGCCACTTTTTTTTGCCCAAATATTTTGGGCTTTTTTTATGTCTTCAAATAAGTGCCTGCATTTTATTGCCATCTTTTTCAGAACGAATTTGCCAAATAAAATATAAATATCAAGAAGAAAGGTACATACGCTTTCACAGAAAACAAAACCAAGGTGCTGAAGTTTACATCGTCTTTTGAGATTTAGCACAAGCATACATGGGAATACAATACATGCACATTATTTAGACTTGAAAAAAGTTAAAATAAAAAGACTTGACTTAGAATCAAGTGTAAAAATGAATGTTATTAGTGATTACTATTATTTATGGTGTGAATATTAAAGAGAAAATAACAAGACATAAGAATATCAAAATCGGCGAACTTGAAGTAAGGTGTAATTTTGAAATTTAATATTTATGCCGGGGATTTGCAAAGATTTCTCTTTACAGTAGAGCGGCATCTGAAAAGATGTCAATTTAGTGAAAGCTATAAAATACACTAAAGGATAGAAAAAATGGAGACACTCAAACCTCTCGACAAATTGAGAGCACGCAGGGAAAAAGCTCTTCTTGGCGGCGGCGAAAAACGCATTGCCTCCCAACACAGCAAAGGCAAACTTACCGCTCGTGAAAGGATAGACCTCTTGGTAGATCCGGATAGTTTTGAAGAATTTGATCTCTTCGTTCGCCATCAATGTCAAAACTTCGGAATGGAAAAAACAGTTTATGATGGAGATGGTGTAATCACAGGTAGCGCCACAATCAACGGACGCCCGGTTTATCTATTTGCCCAAGACTTCACAGTTTTCGGCGGCTCACTTTCCATCACCTATGCCGAGAAAATCTGTAAGATCATGGATATGGCTCTTAAAAATGGCTGCCCGCTCATCGGTCTTAACGACTCCGGCGGCGCGCGCATTCAAGAAGGCGTGGACGCTTTGGCAGGATACGCCGAAATATTCTGGCGCAACGTAATGGCAAGCGGCGTGATCCCACAGATTTCCGCAATCTTGGGTCCCTGTGCCGGCGGCGCAGTATATTCACCCGCAATCACAGACTTCATCGTGATGGAAAAGAAGAACAGCTATATGTTTGTCACCGGCCCGAAGGTTGTGAAAACAGTTCTCAATGAAGATGTTACAACTGAGGCTTTGGGTGGAGCTGCGATACACACCAGCAAGAGCGGCGTTGCTCACTTCTTGTCCAACGACGAAGAAGATACCATGCTGCTTATTCGCAAGCTGCTCTCTTACTTCCCCAGCAACAATATGGAAGCCCCGCCTGTGGTGCCCACTCAGGATCCCGTTACCAGATTGATTCCTGAGCTGAATGAAACCATCCCGGAAAATCCTAACAGACCTTATGAGGTTTTAGATGTAATTCAGCCCATAGTTGACGATGGTGAATTCTTGCAAGTAATGGCAAACTTCGCGCAAAACATTGTGGTGGGCTTCGCTCGCCTGAATGGACACAGCGTGGGTATAGTTGCAAATCAGCCCAGAGTTCTTGCCGGAGTCTTGGATATCGATGCATCGGTCAAAGCTGCGAGATTTGTTCGCTTCTGTGATGCCTTCAATATCCCCTTGGTGGTCTTTGAAGACGTGCCCGGTTTCTTGCCCGGCAGCTCTCAGGAACACAGCGGCATTATCCGCAATGGCGCAAAACTTCTCTATGCCTTTGCAGAGGCAACCGTTCCAAAAATCACGGTCATCACCCGCAAAGCCTATGGCGGCGCATATTGCGTGATGAACAGCCGTCACATGCGCGCAGACTTGGTCTATGCTTGGCCTACAGCCGAGATCGCAGTGATGGGTCCTCAAGGCGCCGTGGAAGTTATCTTCCGCAGAGAAGCTCAAAATAGTGAGAATCCCGAACAGGTTCTTGCCGATAGAGAAGCCGAATATCGCGAAACTTTTGCCAATCCTTATCGTGCAGCCGAGCGCGGATATATCGATGACATTATCGAACCGGCTGAGACCCGCTTCCGCCTGATTCGTGCACTTGAAATGTTGGCAAACAAGAAAGACAGTATCCCGCCGCGTAAGCACGGGAACATGCCCCTTTAAAGGTGAAAGCGATGCGCAAAATCTTATGTCTCATCTTGCTCATAATTCCGCTCACCATGCTCGCGCAGGATATGGATACACTCTCTGTAGATCTGGAGTATTATACGACGGCACAGATTGATTCTATATTCCAGGCGCGTGAGCAAGAAGTAGTATCGGATTATGGGTTCAAGACTACAGATACCCTCCTGCAGGTTGCCGAAAAGCTTGAGATGGAAAATAGCAAGCTTGGAAAGTGGAAATCGGCGATGGGATTGGAAGCTGAGAATGAAAGCTTAAACAGCATGAGCCTTTCCTCTTTGGGAATTACGCCTTATAAAGCGTATCTGGCTCATCAAACAGCGCTTCATAACTTCGATGAAACCAGCACGCTTGCTCAGATTTCCAGAACCTTTTCCATCCCCATCAAGAAGCTGAAAAACCTCATGGGATTCAAGGTCAAAAACCAAGAACATCACTCAATTCAGCTCTTGGGAAAGAGCGTGGAAGAGGTCATAGAAATTATAGAAGACTATCAAGAAACTGTCCATAATTATGGATGGGCGGTCACTTTAGTCGGTATGCTCGTGGTCTTTTCGGCGCTGATTATCACCAGTATAGTCATCAGCCAATTGATCTATCTCAATCGTGAAAAAAAGCCTAAAAAAGATAGCTCAAAGCCTGTGGCAGCAAGTGATGCAAAGCCCGCGGCAAAGGCTGCAGATACTGCAAAAGATCCCGAAAAAGATTCCGTGATAGCTGCTATCACAGCCCTGCACTTATATAAAAAGGATTTGGAAGAGCGCCGTAAATTGGCTCTCACCTTCCGCAGAACCCAAACGAACCAATGGAGGGCAAGTGCCATCTTGTCCATGCCAAATCGTGAAATGAATTCATACAGGAGAAAATAAATGAAAACATATAAACTTCTGATAAATGGCGTCAGCTATGAAGCTGTGGTTTTGGAATATAGCTCCAACCAAGCCAAGATCAGCGTGAACGGACGCGAACACGTGATCACTATCGAAGACGACAAGCAAATAAACATCCCGAAATCAGAGGTGATCGCGCGCCCGGCACCTTCGGCTCCAAGCCTTGTAAGCGGAACCGGTATGAGCGATGACAAAGTTCAAGCACCTCTGCCCGGTGTGATCGTGCGTATTCCCGTGCGTGAAGGCGATACAGTCAAACAAGGACAGCCCATAATCATCATCGAAGCCATGAAGATGGAGAGCGAGATTAACGCGCCGATGAATGGCAAGATTGGTAAGATAATGGTGCAAGAGCGCTCCTTGGTTCAGGAAGGCGATGTGCTTATGACCTTTGAAGCCGATAAGGTGGAAGCTCCTCAGCAGCCAGCAGCGCCCAAGCGTGTTGCTCCGGCTCCCGCAGCTCCTGCTACACCTCCTCCCGCTCCTGCAGCGCCGAAACCCGCTGCACCTGCCGGTGCTAATTTCTTGCGTGCGCCGATTCCGGGAACCATCATCGACGTGAAGGTTAGCGAAGGACAAGAAGTATCCGAAGGCGATGTAGCGGTAATCCTCGAAGCCATGAAAATGGAAAGTGATATCCATGTCTTCCAAGGCGGTCGCGTAAAGAAGATTCATGTACGAAAAGGCGACAGCGTTCAGGAAGGTGATCCGCTGATCGAATTGGAGGCTTAACAATGCAAGAACTGTTGCAATTTCTCCAAACCACGGGATTCTATAATATAGAATGGGGTAGCATTGTCATGATCGTGGCAGGGCTGTTCTTCATCTATTTGGGAATCTCTAAGGAATTTGAACCGCTCCTGCTTGTTCCAATCGGATTTGGGATAGTATTGGGGAACATTCCCGGAGTCGCCGCTCAAGGATTGGGCGTGGAATCCGAGGGATCTGTGCTCAACTATCTCTATTTCGGCGTACAAAAAGGAATATATCCTTCCCTGATCTTTTTGGGGGTTGGTGCGCTGACGGACTTTACTTCTCTGATTGCAAATCCTAAGCTCATATTACTGGGAGCAGCAGCTCAATTTGGCATCTTTGCCACCTTCATGGGCTCGCTTCTGCTTGGGTTCAATATCATGGAAGCCGCATCCATCGGCATCATCGGTGGGGCAGATGGTCCTACATCCATCTATCTCGCTTCCAAGCTTGCACCCCATCTTTTGGGCTCAATTGCCTTGGCAGCATATTCTTACATGGCGCTCGTGCCGGTGATTCAGCCGCCCATCATGAGGCTGCTCACCACCGAGAAAGAACGCAAGATCAAGATGAAATCTTTGCGCGCGGTAAGTAAGAAAGAAAAGATCTTCTTCCCGCTGGTGGCACTGATTGTCACTGCTTTTATCGCGCCCGGTTCTGCCATACTCTTGGCAATGCTCTTCTTGGGGAACCTTCTCAAAGAAAGCGGCGTTACAGATAGATTGGCAAATACTGCAAAGACTTCTCTAATTGATATCGTGACTATCCTCATCGGATTCACCGTGGGCGCAAAGACCACTGCCGATGTTTTCCTCACCTGGGGAACTATCAAGATATTCATCCTCGGTGCGGCCAGCTTTGCGGTTGCGACTGCATCCGGAGTGATCTTTGCGAAGATTATGAATCTCTTTCTTAAGACGAAGATTAATCCTCTCATCGGATCAGCAGGTGTTTCTGCCGTGCCCGCAGCTGCAAGAGTCTCGCAGATGGTGGGTCAGAGATATGATAAAACAAACTATCTCGTTATGCATGCTATGGGACCTAACGTTGCCGGAGTGGTTGGCTCAGCAGTCGCCGCCGGTGTGCTATTGGGAATCCTTGGCTGATGATATAATTATAAAGCATAAGAAAAGCCCCCGTGTGATTGCGGGGGCTTTTTGATATGGGTAATATATATTTAGATATCTAAGCTGTCCAGTATGATGCGTCCACAGTTTTCACAATAGACGAGCTTCTTTTTTAGCTGTAATTCAATGCGCATCTGCTGGCGAATCACGAAGCCGCAACCGCTGCAGGAGCCGTTTTGATTGTAGGTGACGGCGAGGTTGTCTTTGTTTTTGATGAGACCGCCATAGCGTCTGATCAGGGTGTTTGATAGGGTGACAGCGAGCTTGTTTCTTTCGGCGCGGTGCTCTTCTATCTTTGCTTCCAGTTCATCGTTTTGGGCTTTTATCTCGGCTTCTAATTTGCGCTTTTCGCCTTCTACTGCGTCGTGAGCTGCCTTGAGCGCTGCCACGTTCTCTTTGATCTCGTTTTCTTTGTCCATCAGTTCCAACATCTGGGATTCAAACTTCTGTATCTTCTCTTTTTGGTGAGTGATCTCGCTGTTCAGGGCTTTATATTCCTTGTTGGTTTTGGTTTCCGTGAGCTGATTTGAATATCTTGTGATCAGGTTTTGAGCAGCTTTGATGTCATTTTCCAGGCTGCTTTGCTCGGCGTTCAGCTCTGCTTTTTCCTTTTCACCGGCGAGTAAATCGGCGGTTGCTTGGACGGTCTTTTCTTCTATTTCTACGAGCTGCTTGGGCAGTTCTTTTTGAATGTCTCTAAGTTGTCCGATCTTGTCGTCGAAACTCTGCATTTTTGCTAAAGTTCGTAATTGTTCTATCATTTATTACTCCTTAAATAACAAGCTGATGTCCAAAGATTTATAAGAATGGGTGAGCGCTCCGCTGGAGATATAGTGCACGCCCGTCTTTGCATAAGAGAGGATGTTTCTTTCGGTGATTCCGCCGGATACTTCCAGTTCCACGGCGTCGCCATGCTTCTTTACTGCGGCGCGAATCTGTCTGGTGTTCATGTTGTCTAACATTACTCTATCTGCTTTTGCGGCAACTGCTTCGTCCAATTCTTTGAGGTTTGTCACCTCTACTTCCACCTTGTAAGTGGTATTACTTTCTTGAATTTTATTTACTGCGGCGGTGATTCCTCCCGCGGCACGGATGTGATTTTCTTTTAACATAATCATGTCGAAAAGGCCATGACGATGGTTGAAGCCTCCGCCTACGCGAACGGCATATTTCTCGAGGTTGCGCATTAGCGGCGTGGTCTTGCGGGTATCCAAGATGCGGGCATCGGTCTCTTCTATGAGATCCACCATGCGGCGGGTTTGAGATGCCACGCCGGAAAGCCTTTGCAGGAAGTTCAGCGCGGTGCGTTCCGCCTGAAGAATGCCTGCCGGACGCCCCTCTGCGCGAAGGATCTCATCACCGGGCATTACCCTGTCTCCATCCTTGCGATATAGCGTGATCTTGATATCGGGATCTACGGTCTTAAATACTTCTTTGGCAATTTCTATGCCTGCGATGATGCCTTCTTCTTTGGCTATCATAAAAGCGGTTGATATACTCGGCTCGAGATCGAGATAGCGGGTGGTGATGTCTCCGCTGCCAAGGTCTTCTGCCAGGGCTCTGCGAATAAGTTCACTTGTGTTCATAATAAAACTCCCTTAATAACACAAAAAAAGAGCATCTGCGACGTGCAAATGCTCTTTTTCTAAAGCTGTTATATCTTTGGCTGGCTGTAATTTAATTCGTAAACACATAATTTCTTAAAAACCTCTGTATGATGACATATATTATAAAGCTCTATATTTGTCAAGCAGGAAATATCCTGAAGAGTTTGTCGTTAGCTGTTTTGATCGTGTTTTAGCAGAAACAATCTTCAAGAATAGCTGTGAGATTCATCCTCTTTCCTTATGTATGCCCTGAACAGTGGTGAAAGTAAATCGAAGACAACTGGTCAAAATCTGAAGTTATTTATAGCATTTCGAGATAATTTTCGATATTTTGCTCGTTTCTTTACTATAGTGTTCGGATCATGAAATGCTCACCATCATGTGTTCCTTATGTTTATGTTCTATGACCTGCAAATCGGGAAAATGTGGCTTGTGAAGCTGACTGAGGCTTCTCGGCACCTTTCTTCATCGGTTTTGACATCCCTTTTGAGGCTTGCGTCTAAGAGCTTATTTATCAAGTTCTTCCGTAAAGCTAAATGGTCATGTTTTAGGATTTAAAGATATTGTCTTTCATGGAAGATGTTGCAATAAGATCAAGGCCAATAGTGGCTTAGGGTCAATAATTCAAGCAGAAAAAGGCATGTGTCGAAAAATATATCTTATGAAAGCGTTTTTTTCCTTTACAAGATTTTAAGCGATTATATATTTGTCATGTCGTGCTAAGTGCAGAACTTTGTACTTGCAAAATATTGTGAATTTAATTGTAAAAACTTTTCGGCATATTAGCTGAAAAATTGGTAATAAAACATGAAGTAATTCCAAGAATAAGGAGACAGCATGAAAAGACACTTACTGTTGTTTTTGCTCGTTATGGCAATGAGCTTTGGCTTTGCTGCCACTTACCAGATTGGTGATGGCACAGCAACCCAAAACTATGTGCCTTGCTATGGTCTATATGAATATAGCTCGAGCAAATCCATTTACACTGCGGCAGAACTCGCTGCGGCAGGTCTTAACAGCCCCGAGGGATTAATTGCAATCGGTTATGAAGTTGCAAACTCGCCGGCAAACTATCTCATGGAAGATCAATTTGTATATATACGTCATACAAGCTTGACAGAATATGATGATGCAAATATGATCTCCAGCGATGGTTTTACCCTCGTTTATAGTGGCAATATTACTTATAACGGAGGAGGATGGTTTTATCTGAACTTCGACGAACCTTTCGCCTATGATGGTACCAGCGGAATTGAGATCCTCTGGGAAAACAGATATGGTGACTGGGAATCAGGATATCCTACCTTCAGAGCCACCACAATGAGTAACATGGCTGCTTACAAATATCAGGACAACACCTTCCCGGAAGCTCCGGTGGCCGGAACAATGGCTCCCAGCCGTCCTAATATCATCTTGGCAAGCCCTCAAACTACTCCCCCAAATGCAGCAGTTCTTGTTGCTCCTGCCGATGGTGGATTAGTAGTAGCTGAAAGCGTCACCCTTCAATGGGCAGATGGCGGCGGATTCCCTACCGGTTATAAACTCTATGCCGGAACTTCCAACCCACCTGCATTCGTTGAAGACCTTGGTAGCGTTACTAGTTACGAACTTACAAACCTCAGTGATGACACCACTTACTACTGGAAAGTAGAACCTTATAGCGATGTTGGCGTTCAAACAGATGTTCCCGTGTGGAGCTTTGATGCCAATCCTCCCGGTTTAGTTATCGTAGGAGAAGGAACAGCAGTTCAGCGCTATCCCTTTGGCCATCTCTATGGCTTTGAGCGCTCTGCCGCAGTTTATCCTTTCGAAGATATAGGCGCAATCGGTGCTATTGAAAGCATTGGTTGGGATTGCACGGTTGCCGGCTCCGTACCGGTTCCCTACAAAATTTATATCGGCACAACCGATGTAGCTGAAACTACACAGCAGCTCTTCGACGATATGGTTGAAGACATGGTTCTCGTTTCAGAAGGTGAATATACTTTCGCCGCAACCGGTTGGCATATGTTCGAATTTGATGAGCCGTTTATCTATGTCGGCGGAAATCTTCTCGTTGCCGTAGAAGTTAACTATGGCGGCGGTGGTGGAGACTCAACCGAGAGGTTTACACACACTACCGGACAAACAAATAAGCATATCTATTGGCAAGCGGACAACAATCCTCCCACTACTCAGGGATACAGAACTGCAAATCGTCCTAATATTATGATGCAGTTCGGCGAGCTTACCGGTGATCCGGAACTCTCTGTTAGTCCTGCAAGCATCAACTTTGGCGATGCAGTTTTTGGCGCTACATTGCCTTCCAGAAACATCAACCTTTCAAACATCGGCGGCGGAAGCATTACAATCGCAGCATCTGATGTAAGCATCGTTGGCTCGCCACAGTTCGACTACGATAGCAGTGTATTCCCGCTGGTAATTGGTTCTGCAGAAACACTTACTATCCCTGTCACACTTACCGGAACCATTGAAGGTCCTGCTACAGCAACGATTACGATCAGTTATGGCGGTGAGGACTTTGACATTGAGCTCAGTGCAAATGTCTTGCCAGATGGTTTAGTAGTCATTGGCGATGGTGATGTAAGAAACTATTTGCCCATTAACTCCTACTATAACTATTCCTATACCCAGACGCTCTACAGAGCTGACGAGATTCTTACCGAAGGCCGTCAGTTAGAGAAAGTTGCATATCACTGGAACGGTGTAGCAGCAGGTATAAATAGCGGTGATTGGACCATTTATATGGGTCACACCGATAAGGAAGCTTTCGACACTACATCAGACTGGATTGATATAGATGAACTCACAGAAGTATTCCAGGGTCATGTTGATATCCCTGCCGAGGAAACTTGGGTAGAGATTATGCTGCACATGCCTTTCGTGTATAGCGGAGAAGATAACCTTGTTATCGCAGTTCGTGAAACAGCTCCCCAAAACGATGGCAACTTAGCATTCTTCTATACTACTCCCAGCACAACCGGACGCGCCTTGCGTGCCCAGAGTGATAGTGCTATTCCCGATCCGGAAGAACCTCCAAATGGAACGCTTACAGCAGCGTATGCTAATATCAGAATGTATTTCGGTGATGTATCTGAAGACCCCGTATTGGGCTATTCACCCGAAAGCATTAACTTTGGCGATGCCATCTTTGGCGCAGAAGTAGGCCCCAGAAACGTCATTATCATGAACCAAGGTGGCGGCACTCTTGATCTCACAGCAAACGATATTGAGATTACCGGTGCAAACGCTGCTCTGTTCAGCTTTGATGATGATGTGTTCCCCGTTTCACTCGAAACCGGCGAGAACGTCTTTGTTCCCGTATATGTAACCGGAACAGTGGAAGGCCCCGTTTCTGCTACTCTTATCATCAGCTATGCCGGTGAAGAAAATGAAGTAGAACTCAGTGCGAATATCTTGCCTGATGGCTTAGTCATCATTGGCGAAGGCACTGCAAATAACTACATGCCTGTAAACACTTACTATGGCTATTCTTATGCTCAAATGCTCTATATGGCTGACGAGATTCTTACCGAAGACCGTCAAATAGAGAAAGTAGCGTATCACTGGAATGGTGCGGGCGCAGCTCCGAATACCAGTCAGTGGACCATGTATATGGGGCATACCGATAAAGAAGCTTTTGATAATACTACAGATTGGATTGACGTAGATAATCTTACTCAAGTATATCAAGGCTTTGTGGATATCCCTGCTGAAAATATGTGGATTGAGATCGAGTTGAACCTGCCTTTCATCTATAACGGAGAAGATAACCTCGTTATCGCCGTTAGAGAAAGCTTCCCCGGCTACGACTCAAGCTCCTACTTCTTCTATAATACACCCAGCACAGTCGGACGCTCCTTGCGTTGTCAGAACGACAGTAACATCCCGGATCCCGCAGCACCTCCCACAGGAACGCTTACATCTGCACATCCCAACATCAGAATGTATTTTGGCGATGTTCCGGATAACCCTGTGGCATCTGTGTTCCCCGGAAGTATTGACTTTGGCACCATCTTCTTTAACGCTGAAAGCGATGTAAAGAATGTCACAGTCATGAATGCCGGTGGCGGAATCTTGCAGCTTAATGCAACCGACGTGGAAATCACGGGCACAAACGCAGCTCTGTTCAGCTTTGATGATAGCGGATTCCCCTTCGCTCTCGAAACTGCCGAAGCAGGTATCATCCCCGTTTCCCTCATTGGAACAGTGGAAGGTGATGTTGAAGCAGCTCTTGAGATCACTTATGGCGGAGAAACCTTCACAGTTGAACTCACTGCAAACGTGTTGCCTGATGGAACCATAATCATTGGCGACGGAACTGCAAACCAGCGCTATCCCTTTGGCCATCTCTTTGGCTATGAGCGCTCAGCTGCAGTTTATCCTTTCGAGGATGTCGGTGCAATCGGTGCAATCGAAAGCATTGGTTGGGAATTAGTAACAACCGCTGCAGTACCGGTTCCCTATAAGATTTATATGAGCACAATAGATGAAACAGAAACCACGCAACAGTTGTATGATGATATGATTGATGACATGACTCTTGTTGCAGAGGGAGAACTTACTTTTGATTCCCTCGGTTGGAATCTGTTTGAGCTTGATGAGCCGTTTATCTATACCGGCGGAAACCTCCTCGTTGCCGTAGAAACTAACTATGGCGGCACCGGTGGTGGCTCAACCGAAAGGTTTACATACACCGGCGGACATACAAACCAGCACATCTATTGGCAAGCAGACAATAACCCTCCTGCTACTCAGGGATACAGAACCGCACTTCGTCCTAACCTCATGTTGCACATGGGCGAATTGGGCGGAGACCCTGAATTGGCAGTTAACCCTGAGGCCATCAACTTCGGCGACGTAATCTATAACGCAGAAATTGGCCCCAGAAACATCACCGTTTCTAATATCGGTGGCGGATCAATCACGATCGCAGCTGCTGATGTAAGCCTCACCGGCTCAGCACAGTTTAGCTATGACGACAGCGTATTCCCAATCGTATTGGAATCAGCTGAATCTGCAGCAATCCCTGTGTTTGTTACCGGAACAATCGAAGGTCCTACCACCGCAATGATCACCATCGAATATGACGGTGAAGATTTTGAGATAGACCTCAGTGCTAACGTATTGCCTGATGGCTTAGTAGTCATTGGCGATGGTACAGTACAGAACTATCTGCCCGTAAATATCTGGTATGGCTATTCTTATTCACAAACGCTCTATTTGACTGATGAAATCCTTACCCAGGATCGTCAGATAGAGAAAGTTGCATATCACTGGAACGGTGTTGCAGAAGGCATAAATAGCGATCAGTGGACCATGTATATTGGACACACCGATAAGACTGCCTTTGCTACCACAAGCGACTGGATTGATGTGGATGATCTTACATTGGTATATGAAGGTATTGTGGATATCCCTGCAGAAAACACATGGATTGAAATTGAGTTTGACACCCCGTTTGTTTATAACGGAGTAGATAATCTCGTCATTGCTACTCGTGAAACACGTCCCGGCAACGACGGTAACTCAGCATTCTTCTATACTAACCCCAGCACAACCGGACGCTCACTGCGCTGTCATAGCGACAGTATAGTCCATGATCCCGTAGATCCTCCCACAGGAACGCTTACAGCGGCACACCCTAATATCAGAATGTATTTCGGCGATATCCCGGCAGACCCCGTTCTCGCAGTTAGCCCGAACGTGGATGAATGGGATTTCGGCTTAAAACCCAGATTCAGCGAAACCACAAAAGCCTTTACGATTGCAAATAACGGCGCAGGAACTCTCACGGTTAATAACGTGGTTGTCACAGGCGACGGCTTTGCTCTTGAAGAAGCTTTTGTAGCAACTGATCTTGCATCCACCGAATCTGTTGTCATAAACGTAGTGTATAACCCCGACGAAGCCGGAGATTTCGAAGGCTTACTCGCTATCACTTCCAGTCATGGCAGCCGTAATATCGATCTCATTGGCTCTTGCTACGATCCCGTTATTACCGAATTCCCCTTCTTTGAAGGTTTCGAAGTTGGTAATACCCAAGGTTCGGCAGACATAGCCCAGTGGGAACAGATCATCGGAACAGAATTCCCTACACAGTCTTGGACTGCAAACAGCACCATGACTACCTATAACCGTCTACCCAGAACCGGAGATTGGAACGCAACACTTCGCTACAACGGCGAATCAACACTTGTTCGTCCTATCCTACTGGAAGCGGATCAAGAATATACCCTCGAATTCTGGGCACGCCAGGATGCTGCCACAGGCGCAACCATCCGCGCAATGCTCAGTGATAACGAACAGTTCACCGGCGATGATATCATCGATATCGTTGCTGCAACTGATGTTCTCAGCGGAGACTATCAGCAGTTCACAGGTGAATTTGAAGTGACCGAAGGCGGACTCTACTACCTCGGAATCTATGGTCATGTAACCATCACTCCTTGGTATATCAGTCTTGACGACATCAGCATCTATGAAGGTGAAATCCCGGAAGACCTTGTTCCTCCGAGCTACCTCCGTGCATCAGTTGACGGCATGGATGTCCAGCTTGAATGGAACGCTCCCGGTGATGACACGCCTCCCGCAGGCACTCCTCAGTGGATTACCTGGTGTGATGTAAACACCTACGGCCAAAATGCCATCGGAACCAATGGTGTAGTCGTATTTGACGTGGCACATCGCTACGATGCAAACGACCTCGCTCCTTACCAAGGCATGGCCCTCACCAAGATGAGCTTCGTACCCAACCAAGTTGATTGCATTTACACAGCAAAGGTATGGACCGGAACAAGTGCAGCTGCTCCCAGCACACTTATTCACAGTCAAGTATTACCTCCTCCTGTAATGAACGAGTGGAACGAAGTGATCTTCACCAACCCCATCCCGATCCCCGCCACAGGCGAACTCTGGTTCGGCTATGAATGTGATACCCAAACCGGACACCCTGCAGGTGTTGACGCAGGTCCTCCTGTTGCCGGCAAAGGTAATATGTTCTATTTCAACCAGCAGTGGATGACACTTGATGAGGCTGGTGCAACCCTTACATATAACTGGTCTATCCAAGGCTATGTGGATAACGCCACACCGCCCGCACATGCACGTGTGCTCAGACCTATTCACGAAGAGCCCAGAGAAATCATTCTCGGCGCAAACTTCAGCGAAGCTAATCCTTTCGCAGAAGCCGCAAGCCGTAGTGATAACCGCGCTCAGACCGGATATAAAGTATATCGCGACAACGACTTGCTTGCGACCATTAACAACCCTGGAACGCTTACCTATCTTGACGAAGTGACTGCAGCAGGAACCTATTCCTACACTGTCACCGCAACCTATGATGGCGGCGAATCAGAACCCGCAGGCCCCGTTGAAGTAGAAGTGGAAGCACCCGCTGCTCCCATCTTCGCAATCACACCTACCAGCCATAACTTTGGCGAAGTAGGAGTTGGACAAACCGCAAGCCAGGAATTCACCGTCTCTAACGAAGGCGCAGGAACGCTCACCATCAACGCTATCACAATTAGCGGTGCAATGATGAGCCTTGATACCTTGCCCACGCTTCCTGCAAACCTCACCGCAGGTCAGACGCTTGAATTCACAGCCATCTACGCACCCACAGCAGAAGGTGCACACACCGGAACCATCACTGTCACCGATAACCTTACCCGTGTAGCCCACACAGTGGCACTCAGCGGAACAGGCGTCGATGTCGGCGACCTCTATCCGCCCGTGAACCTGCAAGCCAGCGTAGTAGGCATGGACGTCACCCTCACTTGGGACGAACCCGTAACAGGTGATTGGATCACATGGTGTAACCCGGATGAAGTCGGCAACGCAATCGGAACCAGCGGCGAAGCAGTATTTGATGTTGCTCACCGCTTCGATGCAAACGACCTGAGTCCCTATCAGGGTAATGCCATTACCAAAGTTGGTTTCGTACCTAACGAAGCAAACTGCACATACACCATCAAGCTCTGGGCAGGAACCAGTGCAGCAGCTCCTTCCACAGTCATTCACAGTCAGGTAGTAAACTCCCCTGTGATCGGCGATTGGAACGAAGTTGAACTCACTACGCCTGTTGGCATTCCTCCCACGGGTGAACTCTGGGTTGGCTATGAAGCTAACACCCAGACCGGACACCCCGCAGGCTGCGACGGTGGTCCCCCAATAGCCGGAAAAGGTAATATGATGTATTTCAACAACCAGTGGATACAGCTTACCGATGCCGGTGCAACCCTTACATATAACTGGCTTATCATGAGCTATGTGGACTATGAAGCACGCGCACTCGTGCATGCCGATCAGCCCGCAATCAACCTGCCCGTGGCAAGCTCAATCAATACCGGTAGAACTCGCGACCTCGCCGAACTCAGTGTACTTAGCGATATCGCTATCTCTTCTGCAGTTCCCGGCGCAAGCCGCGCACGCACCGGATATAACCTCTATCGTGATAACACGCTTGTAGGCAGCGTAGATGAAGGCGAAGACCTCGTTTACGTTGACACTGTCACCGATTTTGGCACCTACGCTTACACCGTCACCGCCGTTTACGACGAAGGTGAATCAGCTCCTGAAGGACCGGTTGAAGTAACAGTTGCCGATCTCGAACCCCCGGCTG
>DUNQ01000059.1 GCA_012839325.1 Candidatus Cloacimonadota bacterium | reverse complement strand
TCTGATCCGGCTTAAACGTCGCGGGAAAGACGGTAAGGTCATATATGTGAAGAAGTTCCGTACCATGCATCCTTATAGCGAATATTTGCAGAGCTATGTGTATGAGACCCAAAGTTTGCAGGAGGGCGGGAAGTTTAAGGACGACTTCCGCGTGACTTCGTGGGGGCGCGTCATGCGCAAGCTTTGGATAGATGAATTGCCGCAATTTATTAATTTCTTTGCCGGAGAGCTGTCGCTGGTGGGCGTGCGTGCGCTCAGTGAGCAATATTTTGCGATGTATCCCGATGATGTGAAAGAGCTGCGCTTGCAATATAAACCGGGGCTTTTACCGCCGTTCTATGCGGATATGCCCAAGAGTTTTGATGAGATCGTAGAATCTGAGCGGCAATATCTCCTAAGGAAAGAGCAGAAGCCGATTAGGACGGATTGGGCGTATTTTTGGAAAAGTGTGTATAATATTCTTATTAGGAAGGCGAGGTCGAATTAGGCAGCTGCGAGCGTTGCTTACTTCGTTCGCCGATTTAGCGATTTAACGATTTAACGAACGGCAGCCTTCTCCTCTTGGGCGGTAGGATCTTGTTGCCATGAGCCCTTAAATCCCGTGCGCAGCACAGCCGATCAAACGTGATGGTAGCGAACTAAAATCCTGTTCAATCCATTCAATCCGTGTTCTGTTAAACTTCAAACAAAGCAAAATATCCTCATCTTATGGCGAAGCAGTCGTTAAATTGCTAAATCGGCTCGCTCGCGAGCACCAAGTTTACATAACATTTTCTGACTCAAAAAAATATTCAACTTTTATTCATCAACGGAACATCTTCGTATTCATGCCTTTATGTGCTATTTGAAAAACTGACTATTTACAAGATTAAAAATAAATCGCTTTTTTGGCCGCTAATTTCACTTTTGGGCTCCTATATAAAAGTAGAGGGTGCTGATCATCAAAAAGAAAATTGAATGTTGAAGGAATACCTGCTTTCTTTCTGATCAATTGGAACTGGGTTTCTTGGTTCAATATTCGAGGGTGTGATCGGCAAATTCCCTATAGTTCTTTTATAAGTGTATAGTTGTGAAAAAAATGTGAAATTGAAAGGCAGATTGTGGAAGCCACGGGGCGAAGCTGTATCCACTTGCTTGCGCGATGCAGGATGAGCTTAATCTGTTGAGCCAAGCAGTGGTTTGTAAGTAGCCTCCAGGGACAGAGCAAGAAAAAAGGCTCCCCGAAATCAGGGAGCCTTCTTGTCTGTTATCTATATTATTTCATCAGTATCATCTTTTTGGTGTTGCTATATTTACCGGATTTCATGCGATAGAGATACATGCCGCTGGCAACTCTATTGCCTTTGTTGTCCACGCCATCCCAGATGTAGCTGTGTGCGCCGGCAGGGAGATTTCCATTTACCAAGGTGTGGACTTTTTGTCCTCTTTGGTTGAAGATATCCAGGCTGACGTTAGCAGCATCTTTGAGGTTGAAGTTGATGGTGGTGGTGGGATTGAAGGGATTGGGGAACGCACCCAACAATTCGGTTTTGACAATTGGTGCAAGGTTATCTTCGTTGGAAACTGTTCCATCGATAAATCCATTGCGGCTATAGCTACCGGTGTAGCAAACCCATTCAAAGCTCTGTGCAGGGCGTTTGATGTCGATCACATAGAGGTTTTCGTTGTCGGGGAAAACAATGTCGATATCGCCGTCGTTATCAATGTCTGTGATTGCGGCAGAGACTTTGATGTTCATGCCGAGCTTCATGGGGAAGTTTGGTGATTCTGTGCCGTCGAGACGGACAGAGTGGAGATAACCGCTACCATCGCCGAAGATGATTCCTGCCTGGCTTGAGCCGTCAAAACGTGCAACAACAGGTGCTGCCTCGACGTTTGCATCGATCGTGAAAGGAGTTCCGGGAAGGTCGTTGCCGGAGGAGTCCATAATGTGCACTCCACCGTTGGCGGTCACTACGATGATCTCTTTGTTTCCGTCGTTATTGACGTCGGCGATTACCGGGTTGGTTCTGATGTTTCCGCCAATGCTCTTTTCGAGCCTGATGTTGCCGGTACTGCTGATTGCATAAAGAGTTCCGTTAGTGCTGGTGGATATGAATATCTCCGGGTTGCCGTTGTTATTGACATCAGCAATGATCACTGGGTTTTGGCTTCCGGCTGCGAGATTAACGGGGAATCCTGCGATGTTTTCACCGGTATTGAGGCTGATCACGTTTAGCGCTCCGGTCATGCTGCATGCGATGATTTCCATATTTCCGTCGCCATTGATATCAGCGGCTGAAGGAGCTGAGAAGTATGCACCGGTGATGTTTTTAGGATATCCGCTCACATAGCTACCATCCTGGTTGAGAATGTGAAGGTTTCCGTTTTGCGTGAGTGCAATGATCTTATCGCCTTCGTCTTGATCGAGTTTGGCAATGATCACACCGCCGCGGGTGTTTGCGCCAAGCTCTTGGGTAAAGAGGATATCACCGTTGTGGGAAAAAGCAACAATGCTATTATTGGTGAGGTTTACCGCAAAGAAGGGGTTGTCTGAAGACTCTGAACTGCCCATGGCGATAGAGCCTAAAGTGGTTGTGCCGAGACTAAGCGGGAATCCGGGCGCTTGAGCAGAGCTCGAATAGTTGTATGCGTTCACATTTCCGCTTTGATCTGCATAGACCACTTCTCTGTTGCCGTCTCCGGTGAGGTCAACGAGAACAGGTGAGCCGGGTGAGGCGCCAAAGGTCTCTTGCGGCCATCCGTCTTGCACGAGGCTGAGCTCAACATCGATGGGGTAGGTTCTAAGGAAGGGGTATTCTGCGTCCGGGTTTGAAGTTATAACGAGCTCAAAAGGAATGCTTTCAGAGGGAAGACCGGCAATGGTGGAAAAGACGAAGGGTGTTTGGTTGATGCCTTCTGAGCCACCGAAGATGTTGCCGTTGTGTCCGAAAACAGAGACTGAGTCAATGATTGTGACACCGGGGTAGTTTGTTCTGAGTCTGCCTTCTACCTCTGTTGCATCTGCCCAAAGGATTCCCAGTCCCATCATCGGGTTGGTGAGATTCACTGTGAGTTTTACGGTTTCACCGGGGTTGGGGATGCCATCTCCGTCACCGGATACTTCAGTCAAGGTCATCTCTTCCAGTGTGATATTCGGGATCTTGTCATACATGGTTGCGGTGTATGCGTTCACTCTGCCGGCGCCCAGCTTTCCTGCATGGTTCGGATTGATATCGTCGATCGGGTCGGCGGTGAGCATGATTCTATCTTTAAGCTGTTGAGGAGTATAATTCATGTGCATTGTTTTTATTAATGCGGCAACTCCGGCGACTATGGGACTCGCCATGGAGGTTCCGTTCGCCGTGTCATAAGAGTTGGAAGCAATTACGGTGGAGAGGATGCCCTGTCCGGGAGCACAGATGTCTATGGGCATACCAAAGTCTGAAAACGAAGCTTTGTTATCGTGCATATCTGTTGCGGCAACCGAGAGTGCGTTGGCACAGTCTGCGGGATAGTCCTGATAGGCGTTGGTGTGTTCTGTATTGTCGTTTCCTGCAGCAGTCACAACGAGTGAGCCGAGGTTGGTTGCATAGTTCACAACTTGGTTTGGATATGCACCGTTGCCGGGTCC
Organism: Candidatus Cloacimonadota bacterium; assembly: GCA_012839325.1. Taxonomy (GTDB): domain Bacteria; phylum Cloacimonadota; class Cloacimonadia; order Cloacimonadales; family Cloacimonadaceae; genus UBA5456. The sequence goes on along the minus strand of DUNQ01000059.1, from coordinate 22,151 downwards.
GCCCCAGCTGGCGTTGATGATGTGTGCGCCTATTTCTGCTGAGTATTTGATCTGGTCATAACCGGCATAAATGCCTGTAGAAGCAGTGCCGCTGGGTGCACCTTTACAAGATAGGATGGATACATTGGGTGCTGATCCTACTACGCCTATGCCGTTGTCTCCGACAGCTGCGGCGCATCCGGCAACGTGGGTGCCATGGTAGTTGCTTGCAAAGTTTTGGATAGGGTTGTTGTTATTGTGATAAAAGTCCCAGCCAACGAGGTCGTCAGCTTTGTTTCCGCCTTCACCGGCGTCCACGCCGTCTCCACCGAGGATGAGTCCGGCGTCCCAGTCAATGGTCATTCCGGGAGCTTCGGCGGGGTTGATCCAGATATTAGCACGGAGGTCGGGATGGTTCCACTTTACGCCGCTATCCGTGATGGAAACGAGCACATCGTGGGATCCTTGAACGTAGTCCCAAGCGTCAAAGCTTTGGATAACATCGTGGGCATATTGCTGCGGAAGCATAGGATCATTAGGCACAAACTTTTGACGGTTTATAGTTTCGAGCTCGGCGTAGTGGAAGTGTTTGTCTTTTTGAAGTGCTTCCACAGCGGCGTCGATCATGTCATCGCTATCAAGCATAATGCGATAGACGTGCTGCAGATACATGCCTTTATCGTTCCACTCAGGTTGTTTAACATAGGAGTGGGCTTGTTTTAAATCAACAATTTTAAATTCTTTGGCAAGGTCGTCAAAGCTGGTGAGACCTGTATTTACAACGCCATTCTTGATGGTGAAGTCAATTTTACCATCTATATTTGGGATTGCATCTCTTGTGAAACAGCCGATAATCGTGCGGGATTCGAACCAATATGGATCAAATTTGACCGCAAACATGGCTGTGCTGATCATAATCAGCGTTAATATTATCATCAGTTTTTTCATTGATACCTCTGAAGTGATTTTCATTGCATGGAATTAGGGACTGTATTTACAGTCAAGCCCTTTTTGAAATAACTAAGACACTAATAGTTGATAAGTTCCTCTTTTTGCTTATAGATAGCGAGGTAGTTATCTTTTACGATTTTGTTTTTATCTTGAATAATTTGTGGGTCATTATCGATCAATAAGATCGCATCTTCGCGCGCTAATGTGAGGATGTCTTGATCGAGAACGAGATTTGCAAAGCGGAATTGGGGCAAACCGGATTGTTCACGTCCAAAGATTTCACCGGGGCCGCGCAGTTCGAGGTCTTTTTCGGCAATGAGAAAACCGTCATTTGTCTGTCGCATGATGCTCAGTCTTTCGCGGGCGATATTACTTCGCGGATAGTGTTCGATGAGGTAGCAATATGCCTGATCGCCGCCTCTGCCCACTCTGCCACGTAGTTGATGCAATTGAGCGAGACCGAAGCGTTCGGCGTGTTCTATCACCATCACCGAGGCATTGGGCACATCCACGCCCACTTCTATCACGGTGGTGGAGACGAGCACATGGGTTTCTCCATCCTTGAAGCGGCGCATAGTTTCATCTTTGATCTGGTTTGTCATGCGTCCGTGCATGAGCTCTACTTTCCATTTTTTGAAAGCTTTCTCACTGAGATATTTGAACAGTCTTTCTGCATCGAGGAGGTCTATTTTGTCGCTTTCTTCGATGAGGGGGCACACGAAGTATGCTTGCCTGCCTTGCTTTAGCTGCTTTTCTACATCGCCTAAAACTTGATCAAAGCTCTTTGATGAACGAATGTAAGTGAGCACCTTCTTGCGATTTGGCGGAAGCTCGTCTATGCGACTTACCTGAAGATCACCATAGACTGTGATTGCCAAAGAGCGGGGGATGGGCGTGGCAGAGAGATAGAGCATATCCGGGATGCCGTTTTTGCGGGAAAGTTCGGCGCGTTGTTCCACTCCAAAGCGATGCTGCTCGTCGATAGCGATGAAGCCCAAGCGGGCAAACTCCACGTCTTTTTGAATCAGCGCATGCGTGCCGATTATCAACTGAGCGCTTCCATCTTTCATGGCGGCTTTATCTGCTGCTTTGCCCTTGTAATTGCCTCCTTTGATGAGGACTATCTTTATGGCCAGCCCTTCTAAGAGCTTTTGGAAGTTTTGATAATGCTGTTCGGCGAGGATCTCGGTGGGCGCCATGATTGCAGCCTGAAAGCCGTTTTCGAGAGCGAGCAACATGGCAAAGAGAGTGACTATTGTTTTTCCACTGCCCACATCTCCCTGCAAGAGTCGGGACATCTGCTTCTTTGAAGCCATATCGGTGAATATCTCACGAATGACCCGCTTTTGGGCGGAAGTAAGCTCATACGGCAAGCGTTTTTTCAGCTCCGTTGTGAGCTTTTTTTTGTTCTCAAATATATTGCCGAGGCTTTTGTCGCTTTTATATCTCAAGTGTCGTGCCCATAAGATCTGAGCATAGAAGAACTCTTCGTAGGCAAAGCGTCTGCGGGCTTGATTTATGCGCGCTTCATCTTGCCCAAAATGCATGATTTGCAAAGCATTACGACGCAGGGTGAAATCGTGTTTATCTATTACTACTTGCGGCAAATTTTCAGACACTTTATCCGCATAACTCTGGAAAGCGTTATAGATTATGCGGCGTAAAACCTTCTGTGAAAGGCCGGTTGTGAGCGGATATACGGGAAGGAGTTTACGTTCTTGCCAGAAATCCAGATCTTCTTCATCGTCTTCAAATACCTCAAAATCAGGATGCACGAGCTGAAGCTGACCGTTATAAGCCGAAACCATGCCACTGAGCCAGATCTTGTTTCCGGGAATGAAGCTCTGCAAGTAGCCGCGATGATATTTGAACCATTTACAGACAATGCCTACATCGCCGTCATTGACCCCCAGATTGAGCACCTTCTTGCCCCGAGCGGTATATTGCTCGTCTATCCAAGAGATATTTGCCGTCATGGCAACCATATCGCCCTCTTGCATCTGAGCAAAACGAGGGTTCACGGTGCGGCTGATATAGAGCCGAGGAAAGAGCTCCATGAGATCAAGAATGCTCTCTACGCCAAGCTTTGCCAGAAGCCGGGCGCGAGCCTCTCCTACTCCTTTTACAAACTGCACAGGAGTGTTATTCAAGTCTGTATTATAGTTAGATCGGTTCATGATGCAATTATAAGAATGCTCACTTTTTTGTCAAACAAGAAGCAATAAAGCGTTGCGAACATTTTCCTTTTCTGTTGTTTAAAAGGGGTGTTCGCAACGCTTTGTATTTATATATTCCGGATTTTAGGGATTGTGTTTGGATTAATCAATCAAAACGCAATACTGTGAAATGCGGGTTTTTGTTGCGGTCTAAAACATAGAGTCGAATGATATTGCGCGACTCTTTTTCCATCTTATCTTTAGCTGAGGCGAGGACGCTGTTGAATTCACCCACGCTATTTACTTCCATATCGTCTATCTTGAGGATCACGAAGCCTACTTGCAATCCTGCTCTGGATGCGGGGGAGTTTTGATCCACATTGCTCACCACCACGCCTTTATCTGAATTGATATTGAGGCGTTTTGCGAGCTGACCGTCCGTGCTTTCCACGCTGATGCCGGTGGAGATCAAGGCTTTGCCGCCATCTTCCAAGCCGTGAGCGAGGCTATCTTCCGGGAATGCGCTGAGGGTGATATTGATCTGCTTTTGCTTTTTATCGCGCAGAATCTTCATGGGGAGTTTGGTGCCGATCTTGGCAGTGGCGATGGCGATGCGGAAACGCGCTACGTTACTGACCTTTTCGCCGGCTACTTCAAGGATTACGTCTCCAATTTGCAATCCTGCCTTCTCGGCGGGGCTATCTTTTTCTACTTTGGCGACTATCACGCCGGCTACTTCGCTGAGATTGAAAGCTTCTACGAGATCGGAGGTGATCTCCTGTGGGAGTATGCCGATATAGGCTCTTTGCACTCTGCCGCTGGCAACCAGATCGTCAACTACGCGTTTTGCGAGATTGATGGGAATGGCAAATCCTATGCCGATATTTCCGCCGCTGGTGCTGGCGATTGCTGTGTTGATGCCAATCACTTCACCGCGTATATTTAGGAGGGGGCCGCCGCTGTTTCCGGGGTTGATGGCAGCATCGGTTTGGATGAAATCTTGATAAACGGGGGAGTTTTCACCGCTGAGTATGTCGTGGCGTCCCAGAGCGGAAATCACGCCGAGGGTGACCGTTCTATCCAATCCATCGGCAAAGGGATTGCCAATTGCTATCGCCCATTCACCGATTTCCAGGCTCGAGGAATCTCCTAAGGGCGCAACTGTCACCTTTTCATTGCCATCGAGCTTGATCTTGATGACGGCGACGTCGGTGCTGGAATCCAAGCCCACCACGCTTGCTGTGTATGTCTTTTTATCCGCCAAAGTGACGGTGATGGTGCCCTCACGACCGCGTTCGGCAACGTGATTATTCGTCATGATAAAAGCTTCATTGGTGGATTTGTTATACTCATAAATGAAGCCGCTGCCCATGGAGCTCACCTGTCTTTGCTGTTGGGGAGAGGGGAAGAAAAAGCGGAAGAAATCGTCATCGAAAAAGGGGTTGCGATTTGATCTCACGCTTACTTTGGATTCGACTTTGATCTGCACAACCGCTTCGCGAACATCTTTGACTACCTTCACTACGGGGCTCTGCCCAGAAGAATCAAACATGCTGATCTTAGCATTTGCACAGCTTGATACGCTGATAATCATCAGCAGGAGGATAATTTGTTTAAATAGTTTCATCGTTTACTCCTGTTTCTCATAACAAGTTTTCTATATTTTGATATTATCTTTATAATCAATACACAATATAAGGAGATTTCCTGCATGAGTCAAGCAGAAATCGGGGATTTGTGCTGTTTTGATTTTGGATAAATGGGCTCAAAGCTCTTTTTTATATATAAATAATCGCGGTGTTGAGCGTGAAAGAGGGCATCATGTGGGAGCATGGCTTTTATTTTTGGCTTTGAATCCTGTGAAAGCCTTATGCCGACAGGCTTTTAGCGACTGCTTCCCTATTGGTTTCAGGTATAGATGTGGTCATGATGTGCTCATGGCGATGACCATATCATGACCATATCATCACGAGAATCCTATAGGGAAGAGAGGGGTGGGTGTGGCTCCGGGAGGCTCTATTTATGCACAAATCAGTGATGTTTTTTGATGCTTTCGTGAGCTTACAAGGAGCATAAGTGTGGAAAAAATACAACTCAAAGCCGAAACAAAGAAAAAGCGGGAATATATTGCTTGACAAGATGGTGAATTTTATGCAAGGTGCGGGCAGAGCCTTTTTGGCTCACGATCGAGTGATAGTGCTTTGAATCTATGCGGAGAAGATTGACATAAAGCTTAGAAAAGCATGATATTTAAACCGTGCTGTTGCAAGGATATAGTGTTGATTTTGAAAAAGATGGTGCCTTTGCCGATTGTTTTACCATCGGGATCGGATGTTCATCACTCTGCATGAGAGACGGAGTCCATCAGAGAATTTATTTTAATAATCTTTTTCCTAAATTCATTATTTTTATTTTTAAGAACGGGAGGAAAGGTGATATTGTCAATTTTTGACAACACTCTTTATATTTTTGGCTGTGTTTTGCGGTATGTAAAATGGCAAAACCGTAATGGCTGTATGGCTTTAAACGATAATCAATTTCAAGCAAATCAAGATAAATACAAGTTTTAAGATAGGATATAACAATGATACAATTTTCAGATATTAAAAATATTAAAGCATATTTCTTTAAGGGAGTTAGCATGAAAAAGCAGATTTTGTTTGTTTTACTCATTTTGGCAGTGAGCTTTGGTTTTGCTGCTACTTATCAGATTGGTGATGGTACAGAAGAACAGAGGTATGTGCCTTGTTATGGGTGGTACAATTATAGCTCCAGCAAGTCAATTTATACTGCAGCGGAGATAGCAGCTGCCGGACTCAATAGTCCTGATGGCCTGATCGGAATTGGCTATGATGTTTCAAGCTGGCCGGAAGATTACTATCTGGACGATCAATTTATATATATGCGCCATACGAATCTGACGCAATATACAGACTCAAGCATGATATCCAGTGAAGGTTTTACTCTCGTATATAGTGGAGAAGTTTTGTTCGATGGAAACGGATGGCACTACATTTACTTTGATGAGCCATTCCCTTATGATGGGGAGAGCGGAATTGAAATCTTGTGGGAAAATCGATTTGGAACATACCAGGGTGGATATCCTTATTTTAGATCTACTCCAAAAGATAGAGCTGCTGCATATCAATATGATGATCACGACTTTCCGGAGGCACCCTCATATGGAAATGGGTCCAATAGTCGCCCAAATATCGTTTTAGTAAGCCCTCAAACCACGCCTCCAAATGCTTTGAATCGTTTTATGCCGGCAGATAATGGCTTGATTTTTAGCGACAGTGTTGAACTTCGCTGGGCAGATAGCGGTGGATTCCCTATCGGCTACAAGCTTTATGCGGGTACTACAAATCCTCCGCCATTTGTTGCAGATCTTGGCGATTGGACGTATTATGAGCTTGCGGACCTCGAAGAAAACACAACTTATTATTGGAAAGTTGAACCTTATAACGAGATTGGAACTCAAACGGATGTTCCTATTTGGAGCTTTGAATCTAATCCCACGGGTTTGGTAGTTATCGGAGATGGGAATGATTCACAACGTTTTCCCATGGGCGTAGAATTTGGATATGAGCGGTCTGTTGCAGTATATACTTTTGCTGAAGCCGGCAGTGCAGGCATGATTGAAAGAATCGGCTGGGAGGTTGCATTTACAGGCTCAGCCGATATCCCATATAAGATATATCTCGGTACAACTGCTGATACACAGCTTATGCCACAGACCTTTGATAGTCTCATCCGTAATATGGATTTGGTTCATGAAGGAAACTATATGTTCGATAGCCACGGCTGGCACACATTTACCCTTGATGAACCCTATCCCTTAATTGGTGGAAACCTCATAGTCGCAGTGGAAACCAATTATGGCGGATATGGCTACGGCAGCGATGCACATTTCTACTGTACTGACGCTGAAAGAGCACATATTGTTTGGATGGAAGATGGAGCGCCTCCTACAGAAAATGGATATGTCGAATTCTATCGTCCCAACCTTTTGCTCTCAATGCAAGAAATCTCGGAAGAACCGGAGCTTTTCCTTAGACCGGACAGCAATTATGAATTCCCTATAACAAAGATAGGAACAACAGCTCAAAAAGAATTCATGATCGCAAATATCGGTAGTGGTGAAATCGATATAACGGGAATTAGCATAAGCGGTGATGATTTTGTTTTAGCAGAAAGCTTTAGTGCCATGTCGATTGGCTCTGTAGAGATGTATGAATTTACGGTGGAATATAGTCCCACAGAAATAGGTGAACATAGTGCAACAATCTTAATTGAAACAAGCGAAGGCAATCACAGCATAGAGCTCAGCGGTTCTTGTTATGACCCCACAATCAGGGAGTTCCCTTATACGGAGAACTTCGACGGAGAATGGACGGGAAGCCCCGCGGCTCCTTTTGGTTGGAGTGTTGTTAATGCAGACAATGATGGTTATACTTGGAGGCAAGACAATCAAAGTATAAGCCCAACTCCTTCTGCTCCTTATGCAGCTTTTGGCGCGGGCAACAAAGATGACTATCTCATCACTCCCCCAATCCTTGTATCCGACAATGACATAAGGCTGAAATGGTGGGATAGAGTGCAAAACCAGTATTATGCAAGTCGATATAAGATACTCATCTCAACCACAGATGCAGAGATCACATCCTTCACGGAGGAATTGCTTGATGTGAATTGTACCAACACAGATTGGACTGAAAAATACGTTAATATAGATGCGGCTACATACAGTGGAACTATCTTTGTGGCTTTCTACCAATATGATTCTATTTATTCACACTTGGGCTTTGGTATTGATGACTTTTCTATAGAGGAGCTCAGCCATACTCCTGCTTTTGCTGCAGAGCCGGAAAGTCATGATTTTGGAGAAACATTCCTTTATGCTTCAGGCAGAAAGAATATCCAAATTGGCAATATCGGCGGCAGCACATTGACCATAAACACTGTAAATATCAGCGGTAATGGTGCATTTGAAATAGAAGAGCTTCCCGAATTGCCCGTGACTTTAGGAAGAGAGGAATACATACACTTTGATGCTGTGTTCGCTCCTTTGGAAACAGGGGAATTTGATGCTACGATCACCATCACAGATGATCTTGGTACAAACACAATCGTGCTCACAGGCTCTTGCATCGATGCAACCATCAGTGAGTTTCCCTTCTTTGAAGGATTTGAAGAAGGCAATACCCATGGCTCAACTGATATCAGTAATTGGGGGCAGATCATTGGCTCCGGTTCCAATTTGTGGACTGCGAATAACGATGATACAGCAGGCAGTGGACGTGCACCCCTAAGCGGTGAATGGAATGTTTATCTTTATCGTGGCGATAATGTTCTCTATCGTCCGATTATGCTCGAAGAAGGCAGCATTTATCGCGTAGAACTTTATGGACGTCAAGACTCTCAATATACCGCAGATGCTACAATAGGCGTAAGTTTTGGCAGTGAGCCCACTATTGCCGGCATGGACAACATAATTATACGGGAAACAGGAATAACATATGGTAATTATCGATATTTGATGGATGAGTTTGTTGCTCCTTCAAGCGGTGTGTTCTTTTTGGGAATACACGGTAAGTTAAGAAGTTCAGCCTATTATCTGAGTCTTGATAACATAAGTATCACTCAAATAAGCAACGATCCCGTGTTTACCATCTCAGCTGATGACCATGATTTTGGTGAAGTGAAACTCAGCAACTTTAAGCGAGAAACCTTTACCATCAAAAATGAAGGTGCGGGTGAGCTGGTTATCAGCAGCATTGAGATTGATGGGGATGCATTTAGCTTGGACAATTTGCCCACATTTCCCATCGCACTCGGCTATGAGGATACTACTACATTCGACGCTATATTCTCTCCCGAAGAAGTGGGAGAACATAGTGCAACTATCACCATCGCAGATAACGTTGATACACGCACAGTGACGCTCACGGGTACCGGCTTTGATCCCACCATTTGTGAGTTCCCCTTCTTTGAGGGTTTTGAAGACGGATACACAAATAATACGGCTATTGCAGAAAGGTGGACCCAAATTACCGGACCTGCTTACACCGGCAGACAGTGGAATGCAAACAAGACAAGAACAAGCTATAATTGCAGCCCAAGAAGCGGAGATTGGAATGCTACCTTGCAATATAGTGGTCAATCAACCCTTATTCGTCCCATAGCACTTGAAGGCGGAAAATCTTATATGTTGGAAATGTATGCCCGTCAAGATGGTGCAAGCTCTGCGAATGCAACGATTAAGGTGTCTTACGCAAGCGACATTGCACATTTTGATCTCGCTGATACCATCATCGCAGAAACCGGGATAGTAAATGGAGATTATCAACAACTTAAGGGATATTTACAACCTGAAGAAGACGGGATTTATTATCTGGGGATCACAGGATGGATAAACGTTACACCGAATTATCTGAGTATAGACGATATAGAAATCCTTGAAATTAGCGAGAGTCCGGTATTGGTTTATTCACCCGAAAGTATAGACTTCGATCTTGTGGCCTATGGTAAGCCCATTGGCCCCATAAATGTCATGATACAAAACGATGGATTATACTCTCTTGAGCTTGATGCAAGCTATATAGATATCGTAGGTCCTCATGCTGATATGTTCAGCTTTGATGAGGAAGCATTTCCCATATCTGTCGAGTTAGGAGAAGACGCCTATATCCCTGTGTATGTGACCGGGACAGTTGAAGGAGAAATATCTGCTGCATTGATCATCAATTATGCTGACGAAGAATACGAAGTAGAGCTAAGTGCCAATGTTTTGCCCTATGGATCAGTCATAATTGGTGACGGTACAGTGAATACCAATATGCCCATTAATCCACGGTATGCCTACTCCTACTCTCAAACCATCTATCTGGCAGAAGATATTATGACCGAAAACAAGCGTTTGGATAAAATTGCATATCATTGGAACGGCGCAGATGCGGCTCCGAATAGCGGTGAGTGGACTGTATATGTGGGGCATACACATAAAACATTTTTCGGGATGTATTTTGATAACTGGTTCAATATGAATGAACTTACTCAAGTTTATCAAGGACATGTTGACCTTCCTGCAGAAGATATGTGGATTGAGCTGATTCTGCAGACGCCTTTCTGGTATAACGGAGTAGATAATCTTGCTATCGCCGTTGTAGAAACCGGAACTGACAATGACTCAAGTAATTGTTACTTTTATGGCACATCAGCCAACAACAGGCGAAGTCTCTTTTATCAAAGCGACACCTACGTGCCAAACCCTGCTTCGCCTTCTGCGGGATCGACTAAGAATGCATATCCCAATATCATAATGCATTTTAGCGATATACCTGAAGACCCTGTTTTGTTTAGCTCAACCGAAAGCATTGATTTCGGAACTATTATCTATGGCACAAGCACGAGCTTTTCATACGTAGAGGTAGTGAACCATGGCAGGGGCAATCTTGTGCTTTATGAAGAGGATGTGGAGATCGTAGGTGACCACGCTGAATTGTTCAAATGTTATAATAATGTGTTCCCCACATCTATCCCCTTGGGTGAAAGCGCTTTAATCCCCGTTTATGTAAGCGGTATGGCAGAAGGAGCGGCTCAGGCAACTCTTATCATTAACTATGCCGATGAAGAGCATGAGGTGGAGCTTAGCGTCAATGTCTTGCCTGAGGGAGTAATCCCCATCGGCGATGGAACTGAGGATCGCTGGATGCCTGTAGCCCCTGCCTACGACTATTCATATTCTCAAACACTTTATATGCCGGATGAAATTATGACCGGAGGCCAACAAATAGAGAAATTGGCGTATCAATGGAATGGCGCAGCTGCAGCCTTAAGATCGAATGTATGGACTATCTATATGGGCCATACCGATAAGGACGAGTTTGAAGGCGACTTGGATTGGATTGATACAGAAGACCTGACCGAAGTTTATCATGGTGAAGTGGGTATTCATGCCATAGAGGGGTGGATTGAAATTGAGCTTGATAATACTTTCGAGTATAATGGCTATGAAAACCTTGTAATAGCGGTTCGCGAAAATAAGCCCGGGAATGATGGAAGTTATATGTATTTCTATAACACTCTGGACATGATGGGGCGTAGTATTTACTGCACTACAAATAACGATCCTATTGATTTGAATTGGCTTCCTCAGGGTGAACTTGTTAACGCTTTTCCTAACATCAAAATAACATTTGAGATACCCTTTGATGTTCCGACCTTGCAATATCGTCCCACGTCCATTGACTTTGGCGAATATACATTTGGTGATATATCGCAAGATATGGCGCTGAAAATAAGAAATGCGGGCATGGGTACCTTGGTCTTGAATGAAACTGATGTTTCTTTAATCGGTGATCATAGCAATATGTTTGATTTCGATGCATCTGTATTTCCTATAAGCTTGGAGTATGCTGAAACTGCGAACATATTCCTGAGATTTGCAGCATCAAGTCCAGGCGATGCAGAAGCGGAGTTCGTTATAAATTATGATGGGGAAGAGCACACTGTTGAGCTGGTGGCTTCAGTCTTCCCGGAAGGCATTGTACATCTCGGTGATCCGGTTACTGATAATCTGAACTATATTTACAGCTTTCCTGCTCCTTATGGAAACCATGCAGAAAGGTTCCGTGAACAATACCTAATCAGACAGGAAGAAATGGGTGAAATAGATAGTGAGGCTACGTATATCAACTCGGTTGCTTTCAATGTTCATTCGGTAGAATATGACAGTTGTATGCCAAACTATCGCATTCGCATCAAAGAAACCCAGCAAGAAGAACTTGAGAATTCGTTTGAAGCAGGAGAATATACTCTTGTATATCAAGCGGATGAATACTACCCGGAACTGGGGTGGAATGTTCATACTTTTAATCAACCATTTTACTGGGATGGTGAAAGCAACCTTCTGATAGAGATTGAGATAGGCGAACTCATACCGTCGGGCTCAACCAATGCTAAGGTCTATAATACCAATATGGGCTTTAATAGTAGCATACGCTACGAAGTGATGGGGACGATAGCCCGAAATCCTATACTTGTGAAGATGGAACGCCCGAATATGCTCTTAGGGTTTCAGGAGGAATCCATAGGGGCTCTCAGCGGTATTGTATTCGAAGACGGAAGAGTTTTACCGAGAGTAGAAGTCTCAATCGTGGGTACAGATCTCGTCACCCTGACGGATGAAGAAGGTCAATATCACTTCCCGCTCGTGCCTGCCGGTTCTTACACAGTTGTGGCTGAAAAGTATGGTTATGACGCTGTAAGTCATCAGGTGAGAGTCATCGGGGACGATACTGCGGAACAACACTTTAGCTTGGTAGGCTATCCTGAATATGCCATAGATTTTAATGAATGGGATTTCGGAGTGGTCTATGTCGGTGATAGCAACAGCAAGGAAGTGAACATCATGAATCTCGCTGGGGGAGAGCTGGTGATTACCTCTATCACTATCGAGGGCAGTGATGCCTTCTCTTTAGATCATGTTCTAGATTTTCCTCATTCCATATTTAACGAAGAAAGTTCGCCTATTGAGATAGTCTTTACTCCCTATGATAGCGGTGAAGTAGAAGCCACGGTGGTCATCACAGATAACCTCAATCGTAGCTACAGGGTGGGAATTGGCAGATCTCCCGAGCGTGCGATGGAACTCTCGCCTTATGAGATATTGCTCAGCGGCGAAGGTAAGTTCATGGTAGAACTGGGTCATCAGCAATTGGTGAGTGAGCCGAATACTTTGCCCAATCCCTATAGCCTGGATATATACAGTTTTAGAGAGCAATATCTTATCTTGGCAGAGGAATTGATGTCTATGGGAATGTTCCCCGGATACATCGATAATCTTTCCTTTAACGTTGCCGCTCTGAACGATATATGGATGATGTCAAACTATTATATCCATTTCAAGCACACTGATCAGAATGATCTCGGTGATGCTCTTGAAGGAGGAGACTATGAGCAAGTGTACTTTGCAGAGGGCTATGAGCTTGATGTGGGGTGGAATACTCATGAATTTGAAACGCCTTTCCTCTGGGACGGATATTCAAACATTCTGGTGGAGATCTTTTCAGATGACCATTATCCCTACCCAATAAACGCATCGGTGTATTATAGCGATACTTCCTTTAATGGTACACTGAGGTCTCTACCCCCTCCAAGACGTGCACAATATGAGATGCCCGGTATCTCGGTGGCAAAGCGTGCGAATATGAAGCTCGGCATGCGTGCATCGAATATCATCGATCTCGTGGCAGCAGGTCTTACGGGTCCCATCGATCCCGTGGTGGATAGGGAAGTTATCTATTCCACAGGAGTGCGAAACATCAGCCGTGAGGAGATCACGGAATATACCGTTCTCTTGCTTGATGAAGATGAAAACATCCTGGCAAGCGTTGCAGGAGAGCCCTTATTGCCTCTGCAGATGAGGAATGTTAGATTGCCGTGGACTCCGGATATCGTTGGTGCGAAGAAGGTGTTTGCACGCATCGTGATGGCAGATGACGAGAATTTAGATAATAACGATAGCCCTATACTGAATGTCGCGGTCTTTGATGAAGGCCTGGAGATCACTCAGATAGGTAGCGGAACCCAGCAAAACCTTCCCGCAGAATGGCCTACGCCTTATGCAAGTGCTGCAAGTACATTCCGTGAGCAATATTTATATACCATGGAAGATCTCTATGAGATGGGGGCGGCGCCGGGAGAGATCAGCGCAATCTCTTTTGACGTCTTAAGCGTGGCGGGTGTGGCTCCTCAAGAGAACTACAGGATTCGCGTCAAAACTACTGAACAGGAAACTCTGAACTCCACATTTGAGGCGGGAGACTATACTCAAGTCTATCATAGCGAGAGCTTTATGCCCGCTGTCGGCATCAATATGCACTATTTTGGAGAGCCCTTTATCTGGAACGGGTTGGACAACTTGCTCGTGGATATCGTGGTGGATAGAAACTATGCGGGTTATGGCAATGCGATTGTGAATCACACAGAAACTACTTATAACTCAAGCCTCGGCTATCAGGGCAATATAAGCTCCGGCGTGGATGCAAGCACCGGAACGGCAATCAACAAGAGACCCAATACCATCTTGCATATCATCAGTGAGAAGCTGGGCTCTGTTGCCGGCGTAGTGATGGCAGTTGGCGAGCCTCTCGAAGGCGTTGAAATCAAGCTGGAAGGAACACAGTGGCAAACAATCACTGATGCTAACGGCTATTTTAGATTCCCTTGGTTGCCGGTCGGTAGCTATACTCTCAGCGGCTCTAAGCAAGGATACACAGAGTATTCCACAAGTATTGATATTGCACACAAAGAGAAGCTCGTCCTTGAAATAGATATGCCTGCATTGGCAACGGCATTTGTGAGCGGCAGAGTGCTCGGCAGCGATAGACCCGACGGATTGGCTGGCGCAACGATCACTCTCGAAGGCCCTCAAAGCTATTCAGACCAAAGCGACATAGACGGCACCTTCAGAATAGAAGTCTTTGCCGATGAGGAGTATGAACTGTATGTCAATGCGGCGGGATATGTTTCTTATGAAGATGTTATCGAAGTGGGGCTCGAGGATAGCGAACTGGGGAACATCGTTCTAAACGAGATCGCCTACTCTGCCTCGGATCTCACAGCTGAGATCAATCCGCGATATGATGGGGTAATCCTTGATTGGAATGCGCCTATTCCGGGCGGCAGAGAGCTTGCATTTAATGCTATAGACAGCAAGGGCTCGCTTGGACTCGAGTCTCTGCTTGATACCGAAAGTCGCAGCCACATCGGCTATGACATCTGGCGTCTGGCAAGTAGTGATGAAGAGAACCCGAGTAATTGGGAACTCATCACGCTTGAACCGCTCTCAGATATTGGTTTCGTTGATAACGATTGGCTTGATTTGCCCGATGGAAATTATCTCTGGGCGCTCAAGACTGTCTATGACGCAGACATCGTCTCTGATCCCATATTCTCCAACGAACTTATTAAATCTAATACATACGGCTTGCTTGCAGGCTTCATCCTTGATGATGAAACCCAGCAGCCTATCGCCGATGCACAGATCAGTATCGACGGTGAACCCGCAACTGAAAGTAGAGCAGATGGCTCATATAGCATAGAAGTGGCGCCCGGCCCGCATGTGGTCAGCGTGTCGCACATATATTTCCATGATACGGATGCAGAGGAATTTGTCATCTGGCCATCTGAAACCACAAACTTGAACATAGAGATGCAATCCTTACCGAAAGTAGAAGTCTCGGGAACAATCCTTGCCAGCGACACAGGTGAAGGCTTTGAGAGAGTGACCTTGAGCTTCCTCGGCTTCATGGACTATGAGGTTCAAACGGAGGAAGACGGCAGCTTTGCCCTCGACGTATATGCCGGCAAGAACTACAGTTATACGATTATGAAGGATGGCTATGAGAGCATTGAAGGCAGCATTTCCGTGGCAGATATTGATTATGATATGGGTGAGATTACCCTCTATGAGATCGCCTATATGCCCTCAGACCTCGAAGCTACTATCAATGACACTTACACGGCTGTTGAACTCAGCTGGAACGCTCCGCAGGTTCGCGGTCTCGAAGGCTATCAAATCTGGCGCACACAGCCCGAAGAAGACAGCACAAGAAGCCAATACTGGGAATGGCTGGCTTTTATTGATCACGATCAAACCAGCTACACAGATGAGGATTGGCAATATCTCTACAGCGGTGTCTATAACTGGATAGTAAAGGCTCAATACAGCGCAGACCTGATGTCTGATCCGATATACTCCAACGAACTATATAAATCTAATGCCGGCGGACAGCTCGGTGGCTTCATTCTTGATGAAGAAGACGAGAGCCCTGTTTTCGGCGCAGTCATCACTGTGGACGATGAACACACGATCATCTCACGTGAAAACGGCTCATACAGCCTCAATCTTGCTCCCGGCCCTCACACTATCAGTGTAAGCCATAGATATTATGAGGACAGCGGTGAGATAGACTTCGTGATCCTCCCGGGCGAGATCGTCGAACTCAACATTGAGCTTGAGAGCTTACCTAAAGCTATGGTCAGCGGAAGAGTGCTCGCCAGCGACACCGGCGAAGGCCTCGCAGGAGTGGATATTACCATCACCGGCTTCATGGATTACAACCTCGAAACCGATGCAGACGGCAGCTTCAGCGTACTCGCCTACGCAGGATACACCTACGACTTCGAGCTCAGCAAAACAGGCTATGATAGCTACAGCGCCACGATAGAGGTAGGCCACACGGCACTCAATCTCGGCGAGATAACTCTCTACGAAACAGCCTACATGCCTTCAGGCCTCGTTGCTACCATCAACGATACCTACACAGCGGTTGAACTCAGCTGGAACGCTCCGCAAGTTCGGGGTCTCGAAGGCTACCAGATCTGGCGCACAGAAGCAGAAGACCGAGGTCAAAGAGCCCAATACTGGGATTCGGTAGCTTTTGTGGAACATGACCAAACAAGCTACACAGATGAATCCTGGCTGGATCTTGCAAACGGCGACTACTATTGGATCGTAAAGGCTCAGTACACCGCAGACGTGATCTCTGACCCTATATACTCCAACGAACTCTATAAATCCAACGCCGACGGACTGCTCGCAGGCTTTATTCTCGATGATGAGACCCAGCAGCCCATCGCCGATGCTCAGATCCGCATAGACGGTGAGCTCGCAACTGCAAGTGCAGCAGACGGTTCATATAGCATGGAAGTCTCGCCCGGCTTGCACGCGGTCAGCGTAGCACACACATATTTCCATGAAACGGATGCAGAGGAATTTGCCATCTGGCCCTCAGAAACAACAGACTTGAACATAGAGATGCAGTCCTTGCCCAGAGTAGAGGTCTCAGGAACGATACTCGCAAGCGATACGGGCGAAGGGCTCGAGGGTGCTACTCTCCGCTTCCTTGGCTTCATGGACTATGAGATTCAGAGCGCGGCAGACGGTGGCTTTGCTCTTGAAATGTATGCCGATAAAGACTATAGCTATACGATTGTAAAAGAAGGCTATGACAGCATTGAAGGCAACATTTCCGTAGCAGATATTGCTCTTGATATGGGCGAAATAACCCTCTATGAGATCGCCTATCTGCCCTCAGATCTTGTTGCTACTATCAACGACACCTACACAGCAGTTGAACTCAGCTGGAACGCTCCGCAGATCCGCGGGCTTGAAGGCTACCAGCTCTGGCGCATGAAAGACACCGATAGAGCAGCTGAAGAAGAATGGAGCTTACTCACCCCGCAATCAATCAGCGATGCCACTTTTGAGGATGCCATTTGGACAGACTTGCCTGATGGGGACTACCTCTGGGCGGTCAGAGCCGTATATACTGCAGGCGTGATCTCCGAACCAATATTCTCTAATGAATTATATAAATCTAACGCAGACGGACTGCTCGCCGGCTTTATTCTCGATGAAGAAGACGAGACTCCGATCATCGGCGCCACGATCACCATTGATGGCGAACTTACCACCATCTCGGATGACCTCGGTGCCTATAACATCTCGCTTGCACCCGGTCCCCACAGCATCAGCGTTAGCCACACATATTATGAAGAAAGCGACGAAGCAGACTTCGTGATCCTCCCCGAGGAAACCACCAACCTTAACATAGAACTTGAAAGTCTGCCGAGAGTCATGGTCAGCGGCACAGTGCTCGCGAGCGATACCGGCGAAGGCTTAGCAGGAGTTGACATCACCATCACCGGCTTCATGGATTACAACCTCGAAACCGATACCGACGGCAGCTTCAGCGTGCTTGCGTATGCAGGTCATACCTACGACTTTGCACTCAGCAAAGATGGCTATGAAAGCTACAGCGATGAGCTGGAAGTGGGTCAGATAGACCTCGATCTCGGCGAAATAACCCTCTATGAGATCGCCTATCTGCCCTCAGATCTCGTTGCCACCATCAACGACACCTACACGGCAGTTGAACTCAGCTGGAACGCTCCGCAGACACGCGGTCTTGAAGGCTACCAGCTCTGGCGTATGAAAGATTCTGATAGAGCAGCTGAAGAAGAGTGGAATCTGCTCACCCCGGAACCCATTAGCGATGCCACTTTTGAGGATGCCATCTGGACAGGCTTGCCCGATGGAGACTACCTCTGGGCAGTCAGAGCAGTCTATACGGCAGGCGTGATCTCCGAGCCAATATTCTCTAATGAATTGTATAAATCCAATGCCGATGGCATGCTTTCGGGTACAATCTTAGATAGTGAAACGCAGCAGCTCATCGCCGATGTCGCCATCACAATCGATGATGAGCTTACCACAACCAGCGATGAAACCGGAAGATATGTCATCAATCTACCACCCGGACCTCATGCACTTAGCGCATCTCATATTTATTATGAAGAATACACAGAGCAGAGTGTCGTGATATTCCCCGATCAGGCTACAGTGCTTGATTTCACCATGGAATCTTTGCCCAAAATCCTTGTCAGCGGCATCGTGAGCGGAACGGATACCATAGGTGGCCTTGCCGGCGCAAGCGTCACCATCACAGGCTTTGCGGAATATGAACTTGAGACCGATGCCGACGGCGGCTTTGCTGTGCAAGTCTTTGCTGATAAGCAGTATGATTACGCGATCAGCAAGGATGGCTACGAGCCTGCAGGCGGCATTTTCCACGCTCAAAACACCGATCTTGATCTCGGACACTTTGTCCTTACAGAGATTGCCCACATGCCTTCAGATCTCGTTGCCACCATTAACGACACCTATACAGCGGCTGAACTCAGCTGGAACGCTCCGCAAGTTCGCGGCTTAGAAGGCTACCAGATCTGGCGCACAGAACATGAACAAAACGAGCCCAGAAATCATAACTGGGATTGGGTAGCTTTTGTTGATCACGATCAGACCGGTTATACAGACGAATCCTGGCAGGATCTCGCAAATGGAAACTACTACTGGATAGTACGTGCTCAATATACCGCAGACGTGCTCTCTGATCCCATATATTCCAATATACTATATAAATCCAATGCAGATGGACTGCTCGCCGGCTTTATCTTAGATGAAGAAGACGAGAGTCCGATTATCGGCGCGACGATCACCGTTGACGGCGAATTTACCGCCATCTCGGACGACTTAGGTGCCTATGACATTTTGCTCTCACCCGGCCCTCACAGCCTCAGTGTTAGTCACACATACTATGAGGACAGCGCTGAGCTAAGCTTCGTGATTCTCCCACATGAGATTACCAATCTCAATATCGAACTTGAAAGCTTACCGAGAGTATTGGTCAGCGGAACCGTACTCGCCAGCGATACCGGCGCAGGCCTCGCAGGAGTTGACATCAGCGTTACCGGCTTCATGGACTACAATCTCGAAACCGACGCAGACGGTAGCTTCAGCGTGCTCGCCTACGCAGGATATACCTATGATTTCGAACTCAGCAAAGCAGGCTATGACAGCTTCAGCGGTGAGCTTGAAGTAGGACACACGGCTCTCGATCTCGGCGAGATCACCCTCTATGAGACTGCCTACATGCCTTCTGATCTTGTCGCAGATATCAACGATAGCTACACGGCTGTCGAACTCAGCTGGAATGCCCCGCAAGTTCGCGGCTTAGAAGGCTATCAGATCTGGCGCACACTGGCGGAAGAGGACGTGCAAAGAAGTCAGTATTGGGAATGGGTAGATTTTGTTGATCACGATCAAACAAGCTACACAGACGAATCTTGGCTGGATCTCCACAGTGGTGTCTACTACTGGATAGTAAAGGCTCAATATAGTGCGGATGTGATGTCTGATCCCATATATTCTAATGAACTATATAAATCTAACGCAGACGGCTTGCTTGCAGGTTTCATACTCGATGAAGAGGATAACAGCCCGATTATCGGTGCCGTTATCACCGTGGATGGTGAGCCTGCGGGTGTATCTGATAACGCCGGCGCTTATGATATCTCACTTGCACCCGGCCTGCATACAATCAGCGTTGCACACACTTATTTCCATACAACGGATGCAGAGGAATTTGCCATCTGGCCCTCTGATACAACCAGCTTAAATATCGAAATGCAGTCTTTGCCTAAAGTCTTAGTAAGCGGAACAGTGCTCGCCAGCGACACGGGCGAAGGTCTCGCAGGAGTTGACATCTCTGTGACAGGCTTCATGGACTACAACCTCGAAACCGATGCAGACGGTAGCTTCAGCGTGCTCGCCTATGCAGGCTACACCTACGACTTCGAGCTCAGCAAAGCAGGATATGATAGCTTCAGCGGCACGATAGAGGTGGGACATACAGCGCTCAACCTCGGCGAGATTACCCTCTATGAAACAGCCTATATACCCTCTGACCTCGTTGCCACAATCAACGATAGCTACACAGCTGTCGCACTCAGCTGGAACGCTCCACAAGTTCGCGGTCTTGAAGGTTATCAAGTCTGGCGCATGATAGACGGTGATCAAGCAAGCGAAACCGATTGGATCTTGCTCACGACCGCCCCGATCAATACCACAACCTTTGCAGACGATAACTGGCTTGCCCTCAGCGATAACGATTATCTCTGGGTGATCAAAGCCATCTATACAGCAGATGTGATCTCTGATCCCATCTTCTCAAATACACTTACCAAATCCAATGCTGACGGACTGCTTGCAGGCTTCATCTTAGATGAGGAAGACGAGAGTCCGATAGCAGGCGCGGTAATTACAATCAATGGCGAATATACGACTGTTTCGGACGACTTAGGTGCTTATAGCATCTCTCTTGCACCCGGCCCTCACAGCCTCAGCGTTAGCCACACATACTATGAGGATAGCGATGAGATAGACTTCGTGATCCTTCCCGGTGAGACCACCAACCTCAACATAGAGCTTGAAAGCTTGCCGAGAGTAATGGTCAGCGGAACGGTACTCGCCAGCGATACCGGCGCAGGCCTCGCAGGAGTTGACATCAGCGTCACCGGCTTCATGGACTACAACCTCGAAACCGATGCAGACGGCAGCTTCAGCGTGCTCGCCTACGCAGGCTATACCTATAACTTCGAGCTCAGCAAAGCAGGCTACGACAGCTTCAGCGGCACGATAGAGGTAGGATACACGGCACTCAACCTCGGCGAGATCACTCTCTACGAGACAGCTTACATACCCTCAGACCTCGTTGCTACTATCAATGATAGCTACACAGCAGTTGAGCTCAGCTGGGATGCCCCACAAGCTCGCGGCTTAGAAGGCTACCAAGTCTGGCGCATGAAAGACGGTGATCAAGCAAGCGAAGCCGAGTGGAGCTTGCTGACCACCACCCCGATCAACGCCACCACATACGAAGACGACAACTGGCTTGACCTCAGCGATGATGACTATCTCTGGGCAATCAAAGCCATTTATACAGCAGATGTGATCTCAGATCCCATCTTCTCGAATATACTCACAAAGTCCAATACGGACGGATTGCTTGCAGGCTTCATCCTTGATGAAGCAGACGATAGCCCAATTATCGGTGCTATCATCACAATCGATGATGAGTTTACGGCCGTCTCGGACGACTTAGGCGCATACAGCTTAAGTCTCGCACCCGGTCCTCACACAGTGGTCGTAAGCCACACCTACTATGAGGACAGCGACGAGATCGACTTCGTAATCCTCCCCGATGAGACCACCAACCTCAACATAGAGCTTGAAAGCTTGCCAAGAGTATTGGTCAGTGGAACAGTGCTCGCCAGTGATACAGGCGAAGGCTTAGCAGGAGTTGATATCTCTGTAACGGGCTTCATGGACTATAACCTCGAAACCAATGCAGACGGCAGCTTCAGCGGCCTCGCTTATGCCGGATACACCTACGATTTCGAGCTCAGCAAAGCAGGCTACGAAAGCTTCAGCGGCGAGCTTGAAGTGGGCTACACAGACCTCGCATTAGGTGAAATCACCCTCTACGAGATCGCCTACCTGCCTTCAGATCTCACGGCATCTATCAACGATACCTACACAGCAGTAGAACTCAGCTGGAACGCCCCCGATCCTGAAAACAACTTAGGTTATCAAATCTGGCGCTTAAGCGATGCAGACCAGGATGACGAGACCCTGTGGAGCCTAATCACTCCTGA
>DUNQ01000058.1 GCA_012839325.1 Candidatus Cloacimonadota bacterium | reverse complement strand
TGTCATCGGCACCCGAAGGGCCGCCAAAGGTAATGGATTCAGCTACGAGGTTGTCGTTAATATAAAGCGCTAACTGCCTATCACCTGCGCTGGTATATGCTTTACGCATCTGAACACTGAAGTTGCCGATTCCGCCAGCTATAGGCTCAGAAAGGATTCTACTGTTCTCACCGCTTCGGCGTAAAATCATGCCATTACCATCGATAGGGTTTGAGTGATTTCCAGCAGTTGTGCCGGTCACATGATAGTGAAACCATTCGATGCCGTTTTCACCCACGAAGCTACCATCAATGTAGTTCGTTCCGGTATAGTCGAAGTTATCAAAGGTTTCCAATCCCTGTGCCCATATAGAAAAGGCAGCTACAAGGAAAAGGGCGACGAAGATCACTTTTTTCATAATTTCCTCCACGAAATTATCTTTTAATCTACTGTATTATTGTTGTGTTACAAAAGATTCCTGCTATCATCAAGGCGGCATAGAGAAAGCTTCCGCTCAGCAAGATGCTGTCGGTTCTATCCAATATTCCGCCATGACCGGGAATCAGGCTTGAACTATCTTTAACCTTACAAAATCTCTTGATCATTGATTCGCTCAAATCACCGAGCTGTCCGAAAACACCGGCAGCAAGGCACAATAAGATGGATTCGAGCAAGCTAAATTTCACATATCCATTTAGAAACAGAAGTGCTGCAACTAAAAGCGATGCCACAAATCCGGCAATGAAGCCTTCTAAGCTCTTGCGCGGACTCACGGCGGTGATGTTTCTTCTCTTTCCAAAGCGCATTCCAATGAAATACGCCGCTGAATCCACTATCCACACCATGATTATTAAGGCAAGTAAAATGTTTTTGGTATCGTAGAACTTGTCGAGCTTGTAGAGTAGTGCAGGAAAGAATGCCACATAAAGCGTTCCATAAATACTTGAGAAAACCCTTGGCAGGCTCTTATCCTCATCCCAGTTAAACAGCGCTATCACGAGGTTTATGATCACAATTAAAACGATCAAAGCACTGTCGATATGATAAAGTGAAAACAAAGAAAAGAGTATGGGATTGAGCACGAGCCACAGGGTTGAAATCTTTATCTCGGCATTCTCCATCATCTTTTTATATTCGATCGACCCCACAAAGGATACAAACAAAAACATGAGGTATAAAGGCAAGCCACCATGATAGATAGCCAAGATCAATATAGGTATAAACAGAAAAGAAACTATTAGGCGCTTGGCTAGTTCTTGCATTACTTAAGACCTCCGAATCGTCTATTTCTCTTTTGAAAGTCAATGATGGCTTCCAGCATGTCGATCTTCCCAAAATCAGGCCATAAAACATCGGTGATATATATCTCGGAATAAGCCGATTGCCAAAGCAGGAAGTTTGAAAGTCTGTGCTCGCCACTGGTTCTGATGATGAGATCAGGATCAGGCTGACCTTTTGTCCAAAGATATCGGTTCATGTTTTCAGGGGTGAGCGAGGCTATCTCCTCAGGGTTCATTCCTTTGACTGCTTCGATGATCTCCTGTCTGCCGCCATAATTGAAGGCAATGTTCACTGTCATGCCGTCATTATCATGCGTCATCTCTGCCATCTTCTCTATATCGGCAAGATACTGAGGGTCTAACCTATCTTTTGTGCCTATGAATTGCACATAGATGTTTTGCTTGTTGAGCTCCGGGATTTCCTTGATAAGCCTATCTTTGAGTAGCTTTAAAAGACCTTTCACCTCGTCATCCGGTCTGTTCCAGTTTTCAGTTGAGAAAGCATAAAAGGTGAGATATTCGAGCTTGAGTTCAACGGTGATTTCCACCACACGGCGTATAGCTTTTGCGCCTTCTTGATGGCCAAAGAGCCTGGGGCGCAATCTCTTGCTCGCCCACCTGCCATTACCATCCATGATGATGCCGATGTGTCGCGGCATACGCTCTAAGTCAATCTGAGCGATCAGCTCTTTCTCTTTATTTTTCATCTGTCTTTATCTTCGCACTCATTTTAAGCCAAGCGTTTATGAAGGGATCCAAGTCTCCGTCCATTACTCTGTCCACCTGTCCGCTTTCGTGGTCTGTTCTGTGGTCTTTTACCAACTGATAAGGCTGGAATACATAAGAGCGAATCTGATTTCCCCAACCAATCTCTGTCTTAGCGCTCTCTTGGCTTTTCTTTTCAGCTTCGCGCTGTTCTTCATAATATTGATAAAGCCTGCTTTTGAGTATCGCCATGGCTTTTTCTCGGTTTTGAATCTGAGACCTTTCGTTCTGACAGCTCACCACGATATTCGTGGGTAAGTGAGTGATTCTCACAGCCGAGTCGGTAGTATTCACATGCTGTCCGCCTGCACCGCTGGCACGATAGGTATCCACCTTGATATCTTTGGGATCAATCTCAACTTCTATGTCATCATCAAAATCAGGATATACAAATACCGATGCGAATGAGGTCTGACGCTTACCTTGAGCATTGAAGGGGCTGATTCTTACCAGTCTGTGCACGCCGATCTCGCTCTTTAAAAGACCATATACGAGATTGCCGCCAATCTGCACGGTGACGCTCTTGATTCCGGCTTCATCTCCGGGCAATTGATCGATGATATCAAAGCTATATCCCTGATCTTCAGACCAGCGCATATACATTCTTAATAGCATAGAAGCCCAGTCCTGAGCCTCGGTACCACCTGCGCCCGCGTGAATAGTAAAGAGCGCATTATTGTGATCGTATTTCTCATTCAAAAGGCATTCAACTTCTGCTTTCTCTACGAACTTCTTATGACTCTTATAGACTGTAATTGCCTCTTCATAGAGGTCTGCCATAAACTCTTCATCCAAGATGTCGATGAAGTTTTGCAGCTCTTCGCTTACATTGTCCAGCTTCTTGATATGCTCAAGTTCGTGGCGGATCTTAGCCACCTTTTTACTTACATTTTTAGCCCTTGCCTGATCACTCCAAAAATCGGCATCATTCATCTTGTTTTCCAGCTCTTTGAGCTCTTCTTGCTTTCTACTTTTATCGAGGAGTTTACGTATCTCTTTTATCTGATCAATAAGCTCTAAGCTCTCTCGTTTATAATCTGTATATTCCATTTATCTTCTCATTTATTCATGCTTTTAAGCAAGATGCAGCCTTGTTATTAGCTGTCAAGTCCATTCTTGTAACAGCCATAGCTGTTTATTGTCGTTTAGTTACCAGTTTATTATAGATATCGTCAGTGCTTGGTGCCTTTATCAGCTTTTTGATATAGCTCTCATCTTTCAGCCCCAACATCAAGCGCGAAAGCAATTTGATATACTTTCTATCTTCTACAGCGTTGGTGACTATCATAAAGACGAGATGAACAGGCTTTTTATCAATTGCATTCCAGTTTATTCCCTTTTCGATGCGCGCAATAGAGATGATACTCTCCTTGATGTTCGTGATTCTCGCATGAGGTATGGCTACACCATTTCCAATGCCAGTACTTGTTTCCTTTTCGCGAGCGAAGATTGCGGCGCTAAGGGTCTCTGAATGGTCTTCATCCAAATCATTGTTTAAGTTTTCAATCAAGGCTTTAAGTATCTGCTCTTTAGATGCTTTTCTAAAGCTAAGCACTCGGCTTGGGGACAAATAGGAGCTAAGGTCAAAATTATCTATCATTTCACTTCCTCATAGTATCGAGAATTGTTTGCCAGTATTCTTATTTAAGCCCTTTTGTCAAGGCAAAACAAGTTTTTTCTTCGATTATGTTCTTTATGTGGATATTGGAAGTCCATTACTTGTATTTGAAGCGTGTGTGATGTCATGCTTTCCCGGCAAAAACTCGGAACTTACTTGCGAGAAAACTCGAATATATCGAAGTCATAGCCCACAGAGAACATGCCGTTTATCTTCTTGTTTTGGTTTATAGCTACGTATGCCCTAACCGGTAGATAGTCCGAGCGGAAACCAATACCTGCGAATCCGCAGTATTCATCCATTAAGTCGCCGTTAAACAGATAATTGCTCCCCTTCTTAAGTCCCTGCATACCTATATCAACGAATAGTTTAGAATGAACATTCGCGCTCAAAGAAAGAGTGGAAATAAGATAGTGAGGAGAGCTGACAGCATACCGTGAATAGCCTCTGAAGCCATTTATACCGCCTATAGGATAGGGATCAAATTCGTCTTGATTTTTTGAGTCCAAATAAGTGCCCATGGAAAGCCCTAAGTGCGTGCTGACATTTCTACTTAGCGGGATATAGGCATCCGTTTTACCGCGGAAGCTACTATATACATAGTCCGATACTGCAGAATCACGTGCGAAGTTCATCTTGCCGATTGCTCTGAGCCCACGCTTAGGAAAGATGAGATCGTCCAAGCTCTCATGATATGCCTTGAGCCCCATTCCCGTCACTATGAAATGTTGAGGCGGCATATAACTCTCGGATGTGTGATGATATAACCCTGTATCCGAACTATAAAGAAAGAACTCGACAATTGCGTGGTGCTTAGTAAAAAAGCCTATTCCGCCGGTTCCGCCGAACTCAAGCGACTTCACCGCCTCGGTGTTGATGTGATCATCATTATAGGCATACAAAAGCTTCTCATTCACAAATCCAAAGACCCGATAGTACACTCCCCAAAGCTCGCCGAAGTTCTTCACATAGTCCAAATTAAGCTCGTTTCTGCCGCCCAAGCCCAGCTGTAGCATCAGCTTTGAATTCTTAAGCAACTCGTTATTTGAGATGAAGATCAGGCTGACCATGAGCTTATCTTGCTCGTTGTAAGAATTATTCAGCACTAAGCGCCTGTTTTTCTTTTCTTGAACGTGCATTCTTAGCAGATATGAACCCTCTCCATCAGGAACGAGTTCAGGATAGACCATATTGAAATAATCAGAGTTCCAGAGCCTCTTTGATGCGGCAATGATATCCTCAACACTGTACTCTTGACTGAGCTGCAAGCCCAAGTATTCACGCACCTTGGATGAGCTGATGCTTTGATTATCTACCACCTGAATGTTATCAATATGATACACATCAGTCTCATGCAGTCGTTTCATCCTCTTTGGACTCGTCGCATTAGGATAGCTTGAGATGGCGCGCCTGATGAGCTCTATATTCTCTCTCGCATAAGCCTCTCCGATGGCGATGATTTCATCTATATTCTTGAACTCAGCCGATGAAATGCTGCCCAGATCCGGCTCTAAGATAAGATTGCAAGAATCAAGATTCTCGGTCAAGTTGCGCGTCATGCCGATGTTAATAGTCTGATCCAAGATATCAACGATGTTGTTTAGGTCATCAATCTCTTTCAGCGATGAATTCACCTTGCTGCCTATGATGAAATCAGCGCCCATATCCAGCAATGTTTGTATGGGTAAGTTTTGACTGATACCTCCGTCTATATAAGTGTTATCCCCTATCTTGAAAGGAATAAGCAAACTGGGAACGGATATTGAAGCGCGCAGAGCCTGCATGAGCGAGCCCTTTGAGAAGACCTTCGCTTCTCCGGTTTCAATATCTGTAGCAACACAGCGGAAAGGGATTGGAAAGTGATCGAAATCCTGCTCTTGAGATGCTAAAGCAAAGGCTTCAAATAGCGTTAGATTAACACCGTTTACCATCAGTACACTGCTGGGTAAGATGGGTCTTAAACCGTCTTCTACCTCGAAATCAATGTGCCCCACGGGTGCCCAACGCTTTTGCCCGATATAGAGATCTTTACGCGAGCGACTTTCCTCGGAGATGACACTCCAATCCAGCTCTATAACGAGCTTTTCGATCTCGGCAGCATTATAGCCCAAGGCATAGTATGCACCAACTATTGCGCCCAGACTGGTTCCGGCAATGTAATCCGGGCGCAAACCTTCTTCTTCTAATACTTTAAGTATGCCGATATGCGCAAATCCGCGCGCTCCTCCTCCGGAGAGGGCATATCCGATGCCGCGTGCAAATATAGGACAGATCAGCAAGCTGATTATGACAATCAGCCAGAGTTTTTTCATGATCAGAACTCACCCGAAGCTTCCGTGCTGTCGCTTTCTTCGAGGGTATCCTCGTGAGCATTATGTTCTGCGCTTTCAGTGATATATTCAAGAGAGCCAAACACACAGGAAGACTCGATCTTTATGGGTCTTACGCCTTCTTTTGAGATGCTCTTCACATTGCGGGTAGAGGTCATACCAAAGACTGTGGTAGGCTCGATATTGATAGGAATATGGTCAGGCAGGATTACGGTTGCGGAAGCGAAAACAACGGATATCTCGATATCTTCCGAATCCTCATGCAGCTCCCTGAGATCGATAGTCCCAGAAGAGAATATAAGGTTATAATCCTCACTTGAACCGGCTTTGTAATAACTCCCTCCTTGCGTGGTAGTCTTGCTTTTGACGCTGATCTTACCATTTGAAACAAGGATCTTTATGCCAAACATGATGACTACTATTCCTAAGAATATCCTCCCCAAAGGCAGGTGGATATTAAAGGATTTTAAGACGAGAGACACACCCCAAAGGATGAGCAGCAGTCCCCAAAAGGGATATCCAAAAAAGAAGTTCATTTTCATATTCCTCCTCCATTATATCAGAGATTTAGGACGTTTTCATAAGCCTCGCGCAATGCTTCGGCATTCATGCTAATATCTTCGTTAATTTTGATCTGTGGCGGCTTTGTGACTTCACCGAGCAAGTTGCAATCGATATTATGTTTGGCAGCTATCTCTTCAAAGCGTTTCTGATTTTCCTCAGAGATCGACACGACCACAGCCGCACCGGTTTCGCCAAAATAGCTCAAGACCTTGTCATCGCCGACATCAAAGTTGCCTTCAAAGCCAAAGAGCTCATCCTTTGCAAAACAGCACTCGGCAAGAGCAACCGCGAGCCCGCCTTCACTGAGATCATGCGCGCTTTGCAGCATCGACTCTTCATTGAGCTCAAGCAGACAGCTGATAGTGCGGTTTTCAGCATCCATATCGATCATAGGCGGCATGCCCACGATGAGATCATGACACACCTTGAGATACTCACTTCCGCCAAAGACAGGCTTAGGCTTACCGATGAGATACACCTTATCGCCGGCTTTTTTGAAGAACTGAGTAAGCGCCTTACCATAGTGATCCAGCTTGCCCAGCATGCCAATCACGGGAGTGGGATACACAGCACCGATGGGGCTCTCATTATAGAAGCTCACGTTGCCGCCTGTGACCGGAGTATTTAGCGCAAGACAAGCCTCTGTCATGCCATCTATACACTGTTCAAACATGTAGTAAACTTCCGGTTTATAGGGATTTCCAAAGTTGAGACAGTTGGTGATAGCCAAAGGTTTCGCACCACTGCAAGCCACATTTCGAGCGCTTTCGGCGACGGCTGCCTTCGTTCCCTCAAAGGGATTCAGATAAGTATAACGACTATTACAATCAGTAGCCGCAGCGACCGCGATATTACTACCACGCAGCTTGACCACAGCCGCATCACTGCCGGGCTCTACCGTCGTTCCGATTCCCACCATATGATCATACTGTCTATAGATGTTCTTCTTTGACGCGATATTAGGCGCAGTCATAAGCTTATGCAATATCACGCTCATATCCTCAGGATGCTCCAAATTACTGAAGTCATAGTTTTGCAATTCATCGAGGTAGTCTGGGCGTATAGATTCACGCTTATAAACCGGAGCTTTGCCGCCCAACACAAGATAGTCGGAAGGGATCTCCGCCTCCACCCTATCGCCATATTTGACTCTGAGCAATTGATCATCTGTGGTGAAGCCAATCTGAACGGCATCCAAATCCCACTTTGCAAAGATATCAACCACGCTCTGAATGTTCTCGGGCTCAACGATTATCAACATTCTTTCTTGCGATTCCGAGAGCATGATCTCATAGGTGGTCATATCTTTTTCTCTTTGCGGAACCTTGCTCACATCGATCTCTATGCCCACTTCACCCTTGGCAGACATCTCACTGGTTGAGCATGTAATACCCGCAGCACCCATATCTTGTATGCCAATTACGAGTCCTTTATGGATCACTTCAAGCGTAGCTTCCAAGAGCAGCTTTTCATAGAAAGGATCGCCAACCTGAACGGCAGTTCTATTTTCTTCGGATTCCTCGGTGAGCTCCACAGAGGCAAAGGTTGTGCCGTGAATGCCATCGCGCCCTGTCTTTGCACCTGCGATGATGACGGCTTTGCCTACACCTTCAGCAGCAGATTTAGCAAGCTGATGATGTTCCAAGACTCCGATTGCCATTGCATTCACCAAAGGATTGCCTTCATAACAATCTTCAAAATATATCTCTCCGCCCACGGTGGGAACTCCGAAGCAATTGCCGTAATCCGCAATACCGTTCACCGCGCCTTTCAAGAGACGTTTCACCTGCGGCAACTCGGGATTACCGAATCTGAGCGAATTAAGAGCAGCGATAGGACGCGCTCCCATGGTGAAGATATCCCTTAGGATACCGCCAACTCCCGTGGCAGCACCATGATAAGGCTCCAATGCGGAGGGATGATTGTGGCTCTCGATCTTAAAACTGATCGCCAGATTTTCGCCGATATCCACCACTCCGGCGTTCTCTTCGCCCGCGAGCGTAAGCATCATATCCCCTTCATTGGGAAGCTTTTTGAGCTGCAAGATAGAGTTTTTATAGCTGGCGTGCTCGCTCCACATAACGCTGAATATGCCGAGCTCAACTATGTTTGGCTCGCGCCCTAATATCTCCAATATATATTGGTATTCTTCCGGCGTTAAGCCGTGTTCCTCGATGATTTGGTCGGTAATCTTATCCATTTTATATCCTTTTATAGTAAAATCTCTTCATTCTTGATCTTATTTATTAAGATGTCCAGTCTATCTTCAATTATCTCAAAGGTTTCCTCATAGCGAGGCTTCTCGTATCCATAGGGATCTTCCACATCGCCGCTATATCCCGTGATCTCGTTTAAAGTGAGTATCTTGCGAGCATGTTGAGGGTAGCTCTCTCTGAGGATATCTCTTTGACGAACCTCCATGGTGAGCACCAGCCAGGAGCTATCCACCATCTCGGGCGTAATCTGTTTTGACACATGTTCTTGGGCTTCCAAGATTCCGCGCGCCATGAGCAGCTGCATGGACGAGAGCGAAATCAAATGTCCGCCCTGCATCAAGCCACTACTATCCGTATCAATGGCAAGCTCTTGCTGCTCAACCTTTTGGCGAAAGAGCTTCTCCGCTATGGGACTACGACAAATGTTTGCAGTGCACACAAACATCACCATAGGCCGCGCAAAGGACTTTTTTACTTCATGAAACGGCACTGAGCCTTCTCTTATGCAATTCAATGTTTCCTCTTTATTTATTTCATTATAATTATATTCTATAAGTGTGGAGTGCGAGATATCATCGTGAGCGCCGCCCTTATTGGGATATAAGGCAAAGTCGAACCACGATGAATAATTGCGCTCAATCCGCTGTATATCTTCTTCGGCGGGAAGTCCACTATAATTGATACTCGTGGAGACCATAGGCTCGCCCAATTCTTGAATGAACAGCCTGAGCAAGGGATCGCCGGGCACCCGAAAAGCAGTCTTATTTTCCACAGAGATGTGTTCAAAGCGATCCTGCCCCGTCTCAAAAGCAAAGCTGATATTACCGGGATAATATTGCTGCATGAGCCTATAGAGCCTCGGGGGCACTACAACACCATTTTCCTCGAACCACGCGATATCATAGATCAAGACCACCATGCCGTTCTTGCTTCTGCGCTTAAGGCGTGAGATCTCATCGATTGCAGCCTCATCCGAAAGCCTTGCACCGATGCCCCACATATTACCGGTGAAATGCAGCATCTTGCTTGACTGAATTTTCAGCTTTGCAACACGCCTTCTAAGCTTGCGTAGTCCGGGATTGATGAGCGTTTTTCTTTTCATGATAATTACTCGAAATACGGGAGCGGATTCACGGCACGCCCATCTTTTCTTAGTTCAAAATGTAGTGAAGGCTCGCTGGCAGAGCCGGTCATACCGCTTTTTGCTATCACTTGCCCGCGACGCACATGTGCGCCCCGCTGCACGTTTAGATCTTTATTATATCCATAAAGGCTGAAAAAGCCGTTTTTGTGGTCTATGATTATCAACTTACCCTGTCCGCCATAGCGATCCGAAAAGACGACTTCTCCATCGTCAACGGCAAGCACGTTCGTCCCTTCTCGCACGGCGATATCAATGCCATTGCTCACCACGCTGGTATTATAAGCTCTGGTCTCCTGACCGAAACTGCGAATTATCCTGCCCCTTAAAGGCCAAAGTATTTTGATCTCGGTAAATTCATAGGATGGCAGGGTCTTACCCTCTTCCGCCATGAGCCTGTTTATGAGGTCTTGTAAGCCGGCAGCATCTTGCTTGAGCTTATTCACCTTTTGCTGAAGAGCTTGCTGCTCTTTGGAGAGCTTCGCGGTTTGTGTGTTATATGTGCGAATATCGCTTTGATATTTCCTACTCTTTCGGTTTTCGCTTTGAACATTACGAGAGATGATATTTGCCTCTCTGCCATGTGTTTCCTTGCTGCTTTCCAAGCCCCTGCGCTGATCCATTGTGGTGGAGTGCACGCTGTGATCCGCATGCAAGAGATTGCAGAGATAGCGATGGGATTTGTGCTTCACATCATGCACCCTCATGCCTCTATCCATCTTCAGCAAAAGCTCGAATTCCTTAGATTGCGCCTGATTTAGATAGTCAAGCCTCTGTTGGGTTTTGAGGAGCCTAACCCCCACCTGATCAAGAGAATCTTTCACAGCACGCTCCCGAACGCGATAGCCACGCAGTCTTCTGTCGGTTTCCTTTTTCAAGGACGAAGTGCGGCTCAGCTCTCTTTCGGCTCGCTTTTTCTTTTCGGCTGTCTGCTTTAACTCTTGTTCGGTTTTTTCCACCTGCGTATTGAGGCGTTGAAGTTCGCGCAACTTTTCATCTATATCATTGGCAAAGATCAACATAGGGATCATAAGGAACAAGAGCAATAATCTCTTTTGCATCGGATTCTCCTATTTCTCTTCAGATATACAATGGTTTTGGAATCAATATCTATGTCAATAATAATCTTACTTTCCGGCAAATAGGCTGTGAATATCGTGAATATATCACAAAATAAGTTCATGTAAAACAGCCCTCTTTTGAGCGGATAGCATGGTGCATCATGGCTAAACATCTTTTTTTCCTATTTAAGTATTTTTTTAGAATCACAAATATGATCTTCTACTTTTATATAGGAGCCCAAAACCGAAATTTGGTGCCAAAAAACGCAACTATTTTTTCACTGATCTTCTAAGTCATTGTAAAATAAAGCCTGAAATAATTCTAAAAAAGCGAAGATTGCAAAATGTTATGTAAACTTGTAGAGATAAAACTTATTAAATATCAGAAAAAACGGTCATGCCATCCAAGATAGTAAGCCTGCTCTTAGCGCTCAGCCAAAAATCACTATCCCGCAGATCAAACTCATCTAAGACAAACATATCGGCAAGAAATCCCTTTTGCAATTTACCTCTGAGATTCTCTGAACCCGAAAGAGCTGCTGCACCGCTCGTATATCCGAAGATAGCCTCATCTAAGGTAATGGCTTCATCCTGCGAGAGCGCGCACACACTAAGATCCGCATAGTTTTTTCGCTCCATAGCCGCATAAATACCCAAGAAAGGATTTATACTTTCAATTGGGCTGTCCGAGCCAAAACCGTAGCCCACCCCCGCATCCACTATACTCTTAATAGGATACGCCCTATCGCCAATGTGTTGCCAGTTATCCCTAATCTGAGGAATATCCGCCATGAGATGAACCGGCTGCAAGCTCACAGATATGCCATATTCTTTGAGCCTGGTGATATCCTGCGCTCTGATCGCCTGAACATGCTCAATTCTATTTAGCACAGAGTTTTGAGGATCATGCAATGCCACAAAACAGTCAATGGATTGCGAAACAGCCCTGTCCCCTATCGCGTGTATGGTAAGTGAAAAACCATCCTTCCGAGCCCGCTCAGCAATTTCAAATAGCTCATCATCCTGATAACGTAGAATGCCTCTGTTTTCAGGCTCACCGGGATAACTTTCAAAAATAGCGGCACTCTTTGAGCCCAAGGTACCATCAGCAAAAAGCTTTAAACCACCAAGTTTGAACCACTCATCACCTTCATAGCTCTTAAGCGCAATCTGCAAAGCCTTCTCATAATCTTGCTCCATAAAATGCCAACATAGCCGCAGCTTTGGACCCTGCTCAAAAGCATCTCTTAAGAGCGTTATACTCTCATCATATTCCATTGAATGAATGCCGGTTATGCCATATTTATAGACATGCCCGACAGACTTTTTTATTGCAGTGATAAGAGTAGAATCATCCGCTTGGACAACGTAGGGATCAATCAGCTCGGTTGCCTTTTCAAAGAGAATTCCATTGAGCTCACCATCGGGAAATCTTTCAAATCTGCCTCCTGCAGGATCTTTTACATCTGAAGTAAAGCCCGCTATCTTAAGCGCTTGCGAATTACAGAGTTTATTATGATAGTCCCTGCTCCACAGCGCGACAGGAATATCCGGAAAGATAGCATCTAAGAGCTTTTTATTGAGCGCAGAGATATCGCTAAGCCGGTTTTGATCCCACATTCCACCCAGAATCCACTTCAGCCCTTTGGGCATATTTCTTCTATATTCTTTGAGAGAATTGATGATCCCATCGATGGTGGAACACTCTGATAAATCGGGATATAAGCCATGTTTGGCATATTCCACAAAATGAGTATGAGCATCCGTGAAAGCAGGAAGCAGATTCTTGCCAGCAAGGTTGACGGCTTCCACCCCCGCTCTGGCATAATGCTTACAATCAGCAAAACTACCTACATGGTATATATAGCCATCCCTGATCAAGAGGGCATCAGCAGCAGGCTGAGCATATATTTTTGCATTATATAAAATAGTATCCAAGCTAAGGCTACCTCACACAAACCTCAAGTTTATAAAAGGCATATATATTCTTTTACCGTAAGAGCTTATCGAGGTTTACTTAAACCATATTCTATAAGCATTATAGCTTTAAGCCAATATACGCAATTCATCTTCAAGAGTGAGCGCCGCATCGGTCTTCTCATCTCTATATTTAATGATGATGGGACAATAAACATGATGCGAGGAATCTGCCTTGAGCGCTCGCGAACCCGGCACCACCACCGCCCCCGCAGGAATGGTATAAACGCCATCTTCATC
Source organism: Candidatus Cloacimonadota bacterium (assembly GCA_012839325.1). Taxonomy (GTDB): domain Bacteria; phylum Cloacimonadota; class Cloacimonadia; order Cloacimonadales; family Cloacimonadaceae; genus UBA5456. The sequence continues at coordinate 4,160 of DUNQ01000058.1, read as the reverse complement.
TCGCGGCAAATAGATTTTGTTCACGCTATCATAAACGCTTGTAGCTTTGGTGAGTATAGTCCCAGCAGCAATCACAGCCTTCTCGCGTATCATAATCCCCTCATAAATTCCGGTATTTCCACCGATGAAGGCATCATCTTCAATGACCACAGGTCTGGTTCCGATTGGTTCCAAAACCCCGCCAATCATCGCTCCCGCTGAGAGATGCACCCTCTTGCCAATCTGAGCACAAGAGCCCACCAAGGCATGTGAATCCACCATTGTCCCGCTATCCACCCAAGCACCTATATTGATATATGAAGGTGGCATGATCGTCACACCCGAAGCGATGTAAGCACCGGTTCTAATAGAACTTCCACCCGGCACGATACGCACCTGATCACCCACCGAAAATTCTTTTTGCGGCATGGTATGCTTCTCAAAAAAGCTATTCTCTCCCCAAGCGGGCATAGCGGCGAGCTCACCAATCCTAAAACCGATGAGAATCCCCATCTTCACCCACTGATTCACAATCCAAATATCGCCTTCTTTTTCACAAGCCCTGCTCTGTCCTGAGTTCAAAGCCTGCAAAAAGCTATCAAAAAGCGCAAAATCATCGGCATCATAGCTCTTCTTAGGATTCTGATACAGCTGTATAATTCTATCTTTTAGTACCATTTATATAATCTCTCTAATACTATTTTTGATCCTTTCCAGCCCCTCTTCGAGCACAGTTCTCTGAGTTGCAAAGTTTAGCCTCATAAATCCGCTGCCTTCCTTGCCGAAGTTCGTTCCCGGATTCAGTGCAACCCGCGCCTTATCCACAAAGAACTTACTCATCTTATCATCTTCCATGCCCAATTCAGAGCAATTAAGCCACGCAAGATAAGTCCCCTCACAGGCTCTTACCTTAATCTGAGGAATCTCGCGCTGAATATAATACACCAAGAAGTCGCAATTTGCCTTGAGATAGTCCATCAAAGCAGCATGCCACTCCTCACTTTCGCCAAATGCAGCGGTGAAGGCAGCCAGCCCAAAGCTATTACCCATAAAGGTATGCAAGCCTCTATTCATGGTATTGAGCTCTTTCGCTATATCATCATTTAGAGTGTGCATAATCCCCGTAGCCATGCCGGCAAGATTAAAGCTTTTCGCCGGCGAGATACCTGTGATAACCTGCTCATAGCCCAGCTTCCCGATGGGGAAATGCTCATGCGGCTCATAAACGAGATCGGCATGGATCTCATCGCTGAAGATAATGACATCATATTTGGCACAAATCTCGTTCATACGACTCAGCTCATCGATTGTAAATACTCTACCCACAGGGTTATGCGGATTGCACAAGATAAACATCTTCGCCTGTTTCGCCTTCTCTTCAAAATCCGCCCAATCAATCTCATAATAACCATCGTTATTTATCAGCTCATTGGTAAGCAGCTTTCTCTTATGCCCCGTCACCGAGGTAAAGAAAGGCGGATACACCGGCGTTTGGATGAGAATATGATCATCAACCTCGGTTTGCGTGAGCACCGTGATGGCAAGCGCTGTCATAAGGCTCGGCACGGCAATGATATTACCCTTTGCAATATCAAAATCATGCTTTTCTATCTGCCATTTAATCGCCGCCTGATAAAAATCGTCTTTGATAAGATTGTAGCCAAATATGGGATGTTTCAGCCTACATTCAAGCGCCTTTATAATCTCGGGCGCAACCGCAAAATCCATATCTGCCACCCAAAGCGGGATGATGTCATCGCGGCCATAAGTCATGCTTAAGCCATCATGCTTGAAGCAGCCGCTATTCTTTCTCGGGATAATCGTGTCGAACACTTTGTAACGCTCCTGTTTTTAAAACTTCTACTACTCTTTGAATTTTCTCTTCTGTTTGAACATTGGGTGAAAACTCAACTAAATTTAAAAGTATCTCCGGCTTATGTGGAAAGCTGGGTTTCAGCGTAAAACTTTTGTTATTTCCATTGTCATCAAGATAGTGTGCGATAAGGCTAAAGCTCATCTTGCCATCCAGGCGTATCTCTGTGATGCGATGATAATCTACAAACCTACTCGCCCTACCAAGATAGCTTATCTTCAGTCCACCATCCTCAAAGGTGATAGAATTCACATCCGTCACGCGGACAATGATGGTGTGCAAGGCTATGAACGCGATGGTGAGAGTAAGAATCTTCACAAAGAGGGAAGCATCTGCATCGATGAAATAGACCATAAAATAAAGGCAATACGCCAAAAGCACGGCGGATAGAAAGAGAGATGCCCAACGCATAAACTGCTTATAGCGATATTTTACGGGAAGCTTATCCGCGATCAGCTCGATATTTACGCGTTTCGGCATTTGTATTCCTCATACATTTTGATCACGCTTTCCAAGACCTCTTGTCCAACCCGGGCATGGCTTAATTTTATTCTCCCCTCCGGATCGCCATGAAAATCTGTCCCACCGGTCATATACAGCCCTTTATCACGCGCAATATCCTTAAATTTTTCTATTTCCTGAAAGCTGTGATCGGGATGCCAAACCTCGATTCCATCCAAACCCATCTCGATAAAATCATGCACGTAATCCTGATTTTTTAGCTTACCGGGATGCGCAACCACCGCGAAGCCGCCCGCATCCTGAATCATGCGGATGACATCTTTTGTGGGAACCTCTTCTTTGCCCACAAAAGCCGGCCCATTGTTGCCTATATAAAGATCAAAAGCCATTGCCCTATATGGCACATATCCTCTTTCCACCAGGGCTTGGGCAACGTGTGGCCGCGCGATGAGATCCTTATCCCCCGCGTGCTTTGCAACATCCTCCCAAGTGATTTCCATATCATACTCTTTTAGAAGCTCAATCATCTTTAGTGCACGGTCTTTACGATTTTTAAGATACATACTTGCCAACTTTGTGAGCTCTTTATCTTTGATATCACAGCCATATCCCAAAACGTGCACATCATCATTTTTGTAGAAAGAGCTGATTTCTATGCCGGGCAATATCCGCATCGGGATAGTGCTTTCTGGGATGGACTTATAGGCATCAAAGGTATCGTGATCCGTGATTGAGATCAGATCCAAGCCTAAGCTCATGCAGCGTCTTACCAGCTCTTCGGGACTCAATATTCCATCCGAAGCTCTGGTATGCAAGTGCATATTAATCAATTTAATTTTAGCGATTTTCCTTCTCTCTTATCTTATTATTTTTCTCTGTTGACTAAAATGCCGCATCCGTCTTAATAGTCAACAGAATTTTTTGGAGACGACAATGCAATATGATCCGATAAAAGATATCTTCAACAAAGCGATAAGCTTTTTTCCGCCATTTCGGCGCCTTTTCTTTGGTGCAATGGACTTACTTCTGCTCAGGCAAAGGTATGTAAAGAAAGAGATTAGGAAATACTTAAATGATGGCGATCTCTTTTATGATGCCGGTGCAGGATTTTGTCAGTATAGCGATTTTGTGTTGAAAAACTATCCCAAATCTAAAGTTTTTGCGGTGGATTTAAAGGACGATTATCTGCGTGAATATTCCCTGCATGCCGGCGATAGATTTTACTATAAACATGCCGATTTGCAAGAATTTATCCCCAAGAAGAAATACAAGGTGGCAATCGCGATTGATATCCTCGAACACATACTTGATGATGAAGCCGCGATCTCGAATATATATCAAGCGCTTGCGGCCGGCGGAACACTGATCATCTCCAGTCCCAGCGATCTCGATGAAGCAGCCCGCTTTACTGCCGAACACGTGCGCCCGGGATATTCCAAAGAAGAGCTGAAAAATAAGCTTAACACGGCAGGTTTTGAGAACATAGACACATATTACAGCTATGGCAAATACGGCGCTCTTAGCTGGAAGATATTGATACAGCGTCCTTTGAAGATGCTTAGGCTAAACAAGATCTTCGCCCTTTTGCTTCCCTTTTATTACATAATCTTCTACCCCATTGCAGAGCTTTTGATGCAGATGGATATCAAACGTAATAACAAAAGCGGCAACGGACTAATCGCAATCGCACGCAAAGAAAGTATTTGACAATAACGATGCAATTATAAGCTTGATAAAACAATAAGATCAGGAGGAGATTTGAAAACCAAAAGAGCAGCAAACAGAAGAAACAGGCGTGAGATGATTCTCGAAAAAGCAATTGAAGTATTTGCAAAAAACGGGTCTC
>DUNQ01000141.1 GCA_012839325.1 Candidatus Cloacimonadota bacterium | reverse complement strand
TAAAAGATAAATTAGATACCCTTAGGCAGGCGAGCGAAAAGTTTCCTGACAGCTCTTTTCCGCTACGCTCCAAAGAGCTGTCAAATTCTCAGCAAGGTTGAATGAAGTGGTACATTTTAAACTTCCGAAACTGGTACAAATTAAACTTCCCTTGACAATATGGGTAATCTCACTGTTTATAGTTCTACCGGCGAGATAAGCATTCACCAGTGTATCTATATTGTTTTCTATTTCTTGCCTTATATGGTGGCTCCACTTGATTTGTGAGTCACTTATAATTGTTCTATTAACTCTAAGATGTTCAGGAATCTTTCTTTTTGCTTCCTCAAATTGTCTATTCACATCCTTTTCACTGCGATCAAACTCAGAATCATCAAGCTCTGAGAAATCGATCATATTGTGAATAGCATTTTCCAAATCGACCAGATAGGCACGTAATTTATCATTATAATTATAGACCAACAATTCCCCAGCCCTATCTTCAAGCTCGCTTAAAAAATCGCGAAACACTTCAGTATCATCATCAAATGCCGACACTGCGCCAATTCCATCAGGAGCTCTACCAAAATGTTTAATAATACCACTATTGATCGATTCTTTAACATTTTGCACCTCATCAGAGGGCAATTTATCAGATTTTGAAATCAAACAATACACAGGAACATTAAATGCTTTAAGCTCTTTCATAAAAATGACTAAATCACTCCTTAAAGAAGATTCTGCATCAATAATCAAAAAGTATGCCGTACTTTTATTAATATAATTGTCTATTGCAATAGAATGTGTTTGATGTCCCGAATGAAGACCAGGCAAATCCACGATAGCAATATTTGGATAGTTTTCCAAAGCTTTATTATTTAAAGCCACCCTACAGATGCTGTCAGGCTTATCATTATAATCCTCATCTATAATTTGCTTAGCGGTTAAGGTTGTAGATTCACCATCTGTAATTATCTCAAATTTATCCTTATCTGCCCAAAACACTTCAAATGCAATTTGAGTTGTAGGATCGATCTCTACTTTGAATATTTCTTTTTGTAAAAAACTGTTTAGCAAGGAGCTTTTGCCGGCACTATAAGCACCAATCAAAGGCACAAAAGCTTGAAAGCTTTCAATTCCTTTTTTCAAATCTGTTAATTCGTGGTTTTTGGGAATATACTTCTTGTTGAGCGGCTCCAAGGTATTACATAGTTTAAGATATTCTGCTTTCTGTTCTGCTATCGGTTTCATTGTCTTCTCCTTTATTTTTATACTGAAGTTTTTATGAATATTAAGTGCTAAATTCCGTTCTAATGTTTTATTCTCATTTCTAAGGTTTGTATTTAAGCTTGCTTTATACTGAGCGCGATAATCTATTGTTTCCACATAGTTAGCTTTGGTCAATTGATGGAACTTATAAGTTTGCGCTATCTCTGAACCCCAAGAAATCCGCACATTAGAGCTGTCCAAGATTCTATAGTGTCCGGTTGTTTTATTTTGTTGAAGCTTATATCCATCAATGTATTCAAGTGTATCCCAGAAAACATCCCCACCCATTGTAGGAAAAGAAAGGTTTGGCATATCGCCAGTCAGCATGAAAAAATCTTTTAGATTTTGGCTTACATTTTGAAGACTTAAGTTTGAATCTTCATAATAATTGAGATTGCTATTGATAAAATATTGCACCTGACTGCGTATAACTGCAGGTTTATTGCTAAAACTTAGTTGATTTGATAATTCCCTAAATATGTCTTGTCCCTGTGTATAACCTTGATCAAAACATGTATACACAAAATTTGAACTGAACTCCAAGGCGTTCAGCATCCCTCCCAAAGGGTTAAAAGGTTTTATTTCCAATATGTTTTCGCCCGGAAAGTCGTGCATAAAATCTCTTGATGTGCTGCTTCCCTCTATATTTATCACGATAATCAAATCTAATCCCAAAGATGATAGCGGATAAATTGGGCTATTATCAATGCAACTTCCATCGTAGTAATGCATCCCATTGATCTTAATCGGAGGATATAATATGGGTATTGCAGAGCTTGCAAGCAAGACTTGCTCACTGTGCACACGGTCTGTAATAGCATCTATTTTGAAATATTTTGGTTTTAATGTCATAAATTCATAAGCGCAAGCATAAAAAAGCGGATAACGCGTCTTTCCAAATTTAATATCTTTGTTTGCCTGAGTGATTAATTCAGCTATACCAGAATTTGAAAACCAGCTTTGCATATTATCTCTGTGATAGAGGTAATCAAGATATTCACTTGCAAGATTAAAAGACTTACCAGATAACTCTCCGAATAAAGGCAGCCAACCCAGAAGACCAACAGTAAAATCAAGATGCTTTCGCTGTTTCCCACTATGAGAGCGGAGAAGCTTAGCATGATCCACCTGATTCATCCACATATATTCAGCAGACTCATAATCGGAATAGACAAACATAAAACCATTCAAGGCGCCTACACTGCTCCCCGAAACAGCCATTACCTGTTTGCTAAACCCAAATTCTTCCATCGCTTTCCAGATTCCCAACTGATAAGCACCTTTCGCGCCTCCACCTGAAAACACCAGACCGATCTTCAAATCTTTCATTGGTAGACCTCTTCTACCAACTTAATCTCATCTAAAACCAAATCCCTGAGCTTCTCCGGCTTCATCACCTTCACCCTCGCTCCATAGCTCAGCACAAACTTTTTCATCTCGCTCAGTGAATTCGCCGGCATCTCCAAGATGATAGATTTATCTTCCAATCGGGTAATTTTCTGCCGGGGATGCCAGAGTCTTTCCGCGATATAGTCCGATGTGGGAGAAAAGAACTGCAATTTGACATCAAATACTTCTCCTACATAGATTCCAAAGCCGCTATCGAAATAAGTGCCGGAATCGAAGCTTACCTCATGTTGCGGCTTATCGCTTACTTTTATCTCATCCATCCTATTTATCGCGAATACAATCACTTGATCTATCTTTTCATAATATCCCGCGAGGTAGAAATTATGATTGAAATACTTCACAGCCAGCGGCGAAACCTCTTTGTGGCTATGCCTTTGACTTTGCACGCTATAATAATCAAAAGAAATGGTCTTATAATTGAGTATCGCCTTCAAGATCAGGCTGAGTTTGTCGCCGAGTGTATCGGAATTCATCAAAACGCCCGTGCTGTCACTGATCAAAGCCCTTTGAACATCTCTATAGAACTTCAAAATCGATCTATCCAGCTTACTTTCGATCTTATGCAGGATGCTGCTGATGCTATCCGCTGTGACCAAACCAGACTCACTCCACAATTTGCTCGCCAGCGAGAGATTCAAGATATCTTCATAATTCAGCGTATAATCCGGCAATTTATACCCCGGCGTAAAATAGTAAAAGACCTGATTATCCCTATCCATATCCTGATCGCCATATATAGGAAAACCGCAAGTGCCGAGATTCACGATATCCCTATAAATTGTCTTCTTAGACACTCTAAAATGTTCAGCCAACTCTCCCTTTGATATTCCGCTAAGCCTATGCTGATTGATCAGATGCAAGATCTGCCACTGCCTGTATAGAGATTGGTTTCTCACAGCAAACTCTCGATTCTATAACTACCAGTCTTCGCAAGTGTTTTCCAAAAACTCATCTTTCTCTCCTTAAATCACTCATTTTCGAGTATGCATTTCATGATATTGCACCCCATGGACAGAACAGGGGCATAGGGGATGATTTTGATTATATTTATTAAAAATGACAGCACTATTCGCAATACAAAATGATGATAAGGAGAGCCTACCGCGCCCAATAATACAGCACAGAAACATTTCCGCCAGCCAAAATGGCGGATCAATCAGCCAATCTGCACAGCCTCCCAAGGCAAAAAACAGGAACAAAAAAGACTCTATCAACATAAGAAATCCGACTTTTGCTATAAATAAAAACTTTTAGAACACTCTAAAGTTAACTGACTATTTACTCCGACAAAGAATTGCAGGATGTCTCATTTCAAGAGCTTATGCATATTCCTCTGCCACTTCTCTTTCGACTTTTACACTAATTTGCTTTTAAATTTCAAAAACCAAAAGCACCTCTCCCTCTTTCATACTAAAAATTGTTTTTATGTCAAGCCAAAAGTTGATATTTATGCTTATTATCAGGCTCATCAAATACATTCGCCAAAACCCTCTGACCCATCTCTCCATCAAAAAGATCAATAGACAAAAAAAGTGTGATGACAAACCAGCCACCACACTAATTAAAAACATAAACTAATGATATTCTATGAACTTCTCACCAACCTAAATCCGACGAAAGGATACCCACGATTGGGATCTCCCTTTTCCCGCCACAGTATATGCAAAAACTTGTTATCGGTATTGAGCACATTCCCGCCACGGATCACCTTTTGGCTTCCGCCTTCAGGTCCCTGAGGATTCACGAAGCTGGTCAGCCCCGAAAGAACGCTCTGCGCATGCCAGTCCCAGACCCATTCCGAGACATTCCCGGTCATATCATAGACACCGTAAGCATTTGCTTTTTTAGTGCCCGGTTCTTGCATCTTTCCACCGGCATTTTCTTTATACCATGCCACTTCACCCGGCTCGGCACTGCCGCTATATGCAGTAAAAGCTCCGCCTTTGGCAGCATATTCCCACTCTGCTTCCGTGGGCAATCTATAGCCATTTGCCGCAAAATTGCAGGTGATAACTCGCGATGCACCAATACCTTTGATGCGATATGCGGGCTCGAGTCCATCGGCTTCGCTCAGCCCATTACAGAAGATGGCGATATCATTCCAGCTGACGTTATCCACCGGCAGCTTATCTCCCACGGTGCTGACGTTTGCCGGCTTCATAAATCTATTCCACTCGGCTTGCGTCACTTCGGTTTTACTGATGTAAAAGTTTGAAATCGATACATTTTGTATGGCTTTATTATCCAACCTGCCAAAGCCGAATATTCCGGCATCGATATAGGCAAAATCCGCCCCGGGTTTCTTGGGCTGTTTGACTGTCGTAGTTTGGCTCTTGCTGGTATAATCCTCTCTTTGTGCATAAGCACGCCTGGGATCAGAGCTTGCGCCTTCATAGTTTTTCAGCTCACCATAGGTTGTCACCGTCGGCATATTTCGCTCGGAGTTATGCGTATCTATGTGTTCAAATTGTTCTTCCTCTTCCTCATCCTCCGCCTTTCCGCCTATCTGAAATCCGGTATAGCGGAACTTTTGCTCACCCGTTCCAAAGATCACAGACGAGATATTAGTGGTAAATAGCAATCCCACCAAGATGAGTATGGTTATCACCAAGACCCAGAAACCTATCTCCGGCTTGCGTTTAGGCATCTTTATATCTGTTTTCTTAGATTCATCGCTCAGAGCTTCCGGCGGCAAGACAGAGAGTTCGGAACCCTCTATTGGAGGAAGCGCCACCAATGCCTTACGCAGCTTTTCCAGCCCCGTATAACGATGCGTGATATTCCTATGCAGCGCCTCGGCTATGACCTTGTTCAGATTCACCGTCACCCCAGGAACGTGCATAAACTTTGCAACCTTCAATCTGCTTTCGGTATAAAGGCTTTGCGTGATGGTAGGAGTGAGCATTTGCGCCACCAATCTGCCGATGGCAAAGACATCTTCCCGCTCATCCACATCCTCATAACTGATGCCGCTAAAGAGGATTCTATAATCTCCATCCTCTTTTTGCATGATGCCGGAGAGATTGAGATATGCCAAAGTGAGCCCATATTCGCGGATATTTAAGGCGGTATCCACCAATCTAAGCGCCATCTTACGCGCCATCTCTTCCGTGAGATGTTCAGGATTGTGTTTCTTGATATTTTCCAGTGATGTGCCGTGCACATATTCAAAGACAGTGTAAGTAAGCTCTCTGCTACTCTGAACTTCCGCCACCTTTGGCATCTGCTCATCACGAATCTGCTTGACCTGAGCAAGCTTCATCTGCAAGGCAAAAAGAATGTTCACGTTCTCGAAACTGGAACGATTGTAATGGTGGAAAAGCATGGACAAGAAT
>DUNQ01000057.1 GCA_012839325.1 Candidatus Cloacimonadota bacterium | reverse complement strand
TTGCAATCGAAGCACTGAGCCGAAAACCGGGGCAGGCAAGAGAGGAAAGCCTGATTGCCACGATGGATGAAGAGGCGAAAGCTCAGGTAATTTCTGCATTGACAGACTTTGATAAGAAAGATAGCCTTGTATTTGTGAAAGAGACACCAAAGCGACGTAAAAGCTATGATCTAAAAGATATAATCATCAGCTGGGAAGCGACGAAAAAGGGGATAAAGATTCGAAAGTCGCTGCAAAGTCCGGGACTCTACGACGTTCTGGAAGCATTGACAGACTTCTCCCGTGAAGAGCTTTATCGCTTTGGCATACAAAGAATTGAGTTTCACTTTTAAAGAGAATATTTATGAAAGATTTAGAAAAAACATTACTGAAATCCGTGGACAGATCATTAAGACAGATGGCAAAATATCGTCGTCTGAGATGGATGCTGCAAAGAAATGTGGGCGATGCGCCCTTGCACGTTCTGAGCCTGGGTAAAGCGGCGACGCAGATGGCGATTGCAGCGATGAATACCCTGCCTCAGGATAGGGTGCTCAGCTTGGATATTCTGACTAAGCATGGCTTCTATCCTCATGATCTGCCGCAAGATATGCGCTCACACATATTTGAAGCAGGACACCCCGTGCCGGATGAAAATACCGAGAAACATAGCAAAACAATCATTGAAAGAATCAGCTCCATTCCCCGCGAGCACGAGTTGATTATCCTGCTTTCGGGCGGGACTTCTTCGCTCTTTGAATATCCGCGAGAAGGCGTGAGCTTTGACGAGGTGGTTGCGCTGAATAAAACCTTGCTGCGCTGTGGCTTAGATGTGGATCAAATCAATAAAAAGAGGCGTGAATATTCGCGTGTCAAGGGCGGCGGAGCGGCAGAGCTTTTCCCTCCTGCAAAGACGCAAGTCTTTTTGCTGAGCGATGTTGCAGGCGATGATCCGGCAACTATCGGCAGCGGACCTTTCTATCTCCCGCAGATCAAAAATCATCATATCGTGGGGAACAATTTATCACTGAAAAAGATACTGGAAAAGCGCTTGGCTAAGAGCTTCCCGGACTATTCTGTGCGGCTGGCTTCCAGATATATTCAGGAAGATAGCGAGGAATTTGCCATCGCATTGGGAAGATTCGCCCAGAGCGCACCGAAGGGGATCTATCTCTTTGGCGGAGAATGCTCTCTGCAGGTAATGGGTAAGGGCAGAGGCGGCAGGCTCAGTCATCTTGCGCTGGCCATTTCGCCCAAGATATCCGGCGAAAAAGAGATACTATTTTGTGCGCATACCAGCGATGGGAACGACAATCTCAAGGAAAGCGGCGGCGCGATTGTGAACAACCGTAGTTGGGAAAAGATGATAGAAGTCGGCAATCCCAAAGCAGCGCTTAAAGACTTTGATTCCTATGAGATACTAAACAAAATCGACGCCATCATCCCCGGCAGATATACAGGCTGCAACGTGAACGATCTTTATATATTGATAATAAAGTAAGCAGCTGATTATCCCGCATCTCGAAATATAAAACCTTTTTAGCTTCAGTGCAATTATGCGCTTGAAAATTGCTTATTTAATGTTAATTTCCCACCGCTTCCCTATTGGATTCTGGTGATGATATGGTCATGATGTGGTCATAGACATGAGCATATCATAAGCAGAAGCTAAGCTGTATCCCATAGGGAAGCAATGGTTTATCGTTATCATTCCATTGATTTTCATAAAATATTCAAACATGGTTGAACTTGAGCCATATCATATTAGATCTCGTCGCAGGAAAAATCAACGGTATTTGATGACAAATTGTGTGAAAAACATAGCATATAAAAGCATAAAAATCATTCTGAAACTACGATATTTAAGACCATGAATGCAAAAACCCGCCACGCTACATATTTAAAAAACATTTATCTTGACACGATACAGCCACAATTTATTTTGTCTTATATGAAAGAAGCCGCCAGAAACGGCTTTAAGTTGTTGTGAATCCCGCCATTGCGGGCAAATGAAATAGCTACATAGTTTAGCTATTTTTTTTGAAGCAAATCCGGTGTGCCATTTTTCCGGCGCAGACAGATTTTAACATAAATAAATATATTTAATGCGGTCAACCGCATGATAAAGAGGTATTTAAGGTGCGATATTACCGAACTCAGATTGAAGACATAGCCAAAAGGATCTGTTCAGACATGAATGTAGCCCTTTACGACATCGATGAAAAGATGAGCGGAAAGGGGCGCATCATCATAGTTTATCTCACGAAGATCGGCGGCGTCACCCTGGATGAAGTTGCGAAATTCAGCAGGGCATTGAGTTCTGAATTGGATAGTCTTGATCTCATTCCCGATCGTTATTTTTTAGAGGTTTCATCTCCCGGATTGGAGCGTCCTCTCAAGCTCAAAACGCATTGGGTAAGCGCCATCAACGAGAAGGCAGCAGTTCAATATCAGATAGACAAGGTCAAGTATTCGGTGATGGGCACGCTTGTGGAAGTACATCAGGACATGGTGGTTTTGGATGACAGGGGTGAGAGGATAGAGATTCCCCTGCGCTCTATATCCCGTGCAAAAACAGTATATTTGGGACAACCCCGGAGTAATAAGAATGAACGGTAATATTTTGGATGCAGTGATCAAGCTTGCAGCTATCAAGCAATTAGATGGAGCTCGGATTCAAGAGATCATCGTTGAATCCATCGTCAGCACTTTGTCGAAGAGATTAGAGCCCGAAAATGAGCTCGAAGTCTTTATAGACGAAGGAGAAAGCTGTATTAAGGTTCGCTATAAATGCAGGGTCGTGGAACAGGAAAACAGCATGGGAGAGATCTCCGTGGCTGAAGCTCAGGCATATTATGATGCTGAGGCAACGTTTGGCGACTTTGTCCAAAAAGAGCTCTCCTTGCATGACTTTGAGCCGAAACTGGTCAAGACCGTGCAAAAGATCATTCAAGATAAGATTCGCGAGATGGAAGACGAGAAGATTCAAAACGACTTTGATAAGCAGAAAGATACCATCGTTTCCGGCAGGATCAAAGCCATCGACGAGCAAAACGGCGGCTTCAGAGTGGATATCGGCTACACCGATGCCCTGCTTCCTTTGGACGAACAGATAGAAGATGAATATTATCGCATCGGCGACAGCATAAAAGCCTATGTGACAAACGTTCGTAAAATGCACAGAGAGAAGAGCATTACGGTCATCCTTTCGCGCACTCATCCGGAATTTGTGAAACGCCTGTTTGAAGCCGAAATCCCGGCTATCTTCAATGGCAATCTCAAGATTCGCAAGATTGTTCGCGATCCCGGAATACGCACCAAGGTCGAACTGGAAGCCTTAGAAGAAGGAATTGATCCGATCACTGAATGCGTAGGACCAAAAGGAACGCGCATAGACAGCATTCGCAGAGAATTGCACGGCGAACAGATTGATCTCGTGGTATATACTGATGATCCGCAGCAGAAGGTAATCAATGCCTTGGGCGTGGATTCCATCCGTCGCGTGGTGATTGATCGCGGCAGAGCGGCATCCGTTATCGTTGATGCTCAAGATAAGGTCACAGCCATCGGCAAACAAGGCAAGAATGTGAAGCTCGCGGCAAAGCTTACCGAGCTAAAAATCAACATCTTCACCGCGGAAGAATATGAAGAGAAGATGGCGAAAGAACGTAGAACCATCAGTCATGTCAGCGATCTCGACGGCGTGACGCCAAAGCTTGCCGAAGTTCTGCGCTCAGCTGGCTACACCTCGGTTCAGGATATATTCCAAGCCACGGAAGACGAAATTGCCGGCTTGGACGGACTGGGACCCAAGACCGCCGAAAGGCTCAAAGAGGCAGCGAGGTATTTCTAAGATGCCAAATAAAAGCAGTAATGCCGGACACATTCCCATTCGCACCTGTGTGGTGTGTCGCAGCCGTATGGCTCAGGGGAGGCTGTTGAGCTTCATCAGCCAAGATGGAGGCATCTGCTTTGATCCCAAGAGGATACTGCCCACAAGAAAACATTATGTTTGCCCGGTTGAGAGTTGCGTATCAGCTCTTCCCAAGTGGCAGAAAAGAAGACTTAAAGTAAGGGGGAAAAAGTGAGACAAGAATGTGCGCTTAATCCCCGTATATTGAATTTGATGCAGCTTGCCAGGAAGGCAGGCAAGCTCGAAGCGGGAAGTGAAGCCTGCATCCGAGCTATGCATCGTGGACACATTCACACCATTGTTGTCGCATCAGATGCGGCTCAACGCAGCAAAGATAGGATCAAGCACGAGCTTGAAAAGACCGGTAAAGCTACGCCTTTCATAATAGGCGGCACCAAGGATGAGATCAGCCTCGCCTTAGGACTCAAAAATACCGGTATCTTTGGTATCTGCGACAAAAATTTTGCCGCCGGAATAGCCAAACATTATTCCGGTGATGTGGAGGAACCTTGCAAGTAAGAGTACATGAATTAGCCAAGGAACTCAAGATAAGTACAAAAGCTCTGATAAAGCATTTGACGGATCTTGGCGTTATCGTAAAAAGTCATATGAGCTTCATCGAAGCAGATGTGGCAGATAAGATCCGCGAGAAATACAACGAGCAGATTAATGCTGAAATAAGAGCAGAGCGAGATCGAAGAAAGTTTATAGAGATGCGTCAGCAGGCCAAGAAAGACGAAGCCAAAGCTGCCGCAAGACAAGAGAGAGCCAAGGCAGAAAAAGCAGCCGAGAGCAAAAAAGAGAGCAAAAAGGCAGAACCTAAGAAAGCCGAACCCAAGAAAGCAGCAAGAACTGCCAAAGTGGAACGTAAAGAGCCCGCAGTTGAACAAGAAGCTGCCGGTGGCTTGCCTTCATACCTCGAAAAGCAAGAGGCGAAAGCTCGTGAAGAGGCTCTCAAACATCGCGAAAAACTGGATATCAGGGTGCCATATCAACAGGCAACCCCCATCATCAAGCCCAAACCGGCAAGGCCAAAGCCTTCCCAAAGGCCGCGTAGACCCAGAACTCGCACGCGCACAGAACAGCCTCTGCCCACGCCTCCGCCCATGCCTATGCCGGATAGAGCGGTGGCAGACAAGAAGTTTGGCAAAACCAAGCAAAGACCGGATGAACTCGGCGATAAAGCCAGACCCAGAAGAGGTGCAACTCAGAGGAAAGGCAAAGGTCGCGCAGCGGATATCACTGAAGCCGATGAAGCTGCAATCTCCCGCAGCATCAGAAAGGTCATGCAGAAAACAGGCAGGCGGAGAAGACATCATCGCGAAGCTCAGGCGGTCATTGATCGTAGCCAAGAGATTATCATTCGTGAGTTTACTTCGGTTTCCGAGCTTGCAAAGATCATGAACGTGGCTGCCAGCGAGATCATCTCGAAGTTCTTTATGATGGGTCAATTGGTGACCATGAACCAGCGCTTGGATCGTGATTCACTGGAAATGATCTGCGACGAATTTGAAGTAGATTTCCGCTTTGAAGATGAATATGGCACGGATATCATCGAACAAGAAATGGAGCAATATGCCGATATCGAAGAGGAGCCGCGCCCTCCAGTCGTCACCATCATGGGGCACGTTGACCACGGCAAAACCTCTATCTTGGACTACATTCGCAATGAAAACATTGTTGCCGGTGAATCCGGTGGCATCACTCAGCACATTGGTGCATATCAGATTGAAGTAAATAAACATAAGATCACTTTCTTGGATACTCCCGGGCACGAAGCTTTCACGGCTATGAGAGCTCGCGGAGCAAACGTGACGGACATCGCAATCATCGTGGTGGCTGGAACCGAGGGAGTGAAACAGCAGACTAAAGAAGCGATTGACCACGCCAAGGCAGCAGGAGTCTCCCTGATCGTTGCGATCAACAAGGTTGACCTTCCTCAAACCAACGTGGATAAGACCATTGCCGAGCTTTTGGAAGCCGGCGTATATCTCGAACAATGGGGCGGCGACGTCCCTTGGGCGAAGACTTCAACCGTCACCGGCGAAGGAATACTCAATCTCATTGAGCTGATCCTGCTCACCGCCGAGATGATGGAGCTCAAGGCAAAGCGTAAAGTGCCGGCTGAAGCAATAGTCGTGGAAGCCCAAAAAGACGCTCGCATGGGCTCTGCTGCAACCATTCTCATGCAACAAGGAACGCTCAAGAAAGGCGATATCATCGTCTGCGGAGCGGTTCATGGACGCGTAAGACGCATGGAAAACGAGCGCGGCTTAGAGATCTTGGAACTCGGTCCCAGCGATGTGGCAAGAATCTATGGTCTCAACGATACCCCCAAAGCGGGCGACATCTTGAACCAAGTGGACAATGAAAGAACCGCGCGCTCAATCTCTTCCGAGAGGTTGCAGATACGTCATGAACGCGAGAAATATCAGAACAAATCGAGCTTGCAAAACATCTTTGCGAGAATGAAAGAAGAGGAAGTCAACACCCTCAACGTTATCCTCAAAACCGATACAGACGGCAGCGCGGAAGCTCTTGCAGATAGCCTGCAAAAGATTTCCACAGAAGAAGTTGCGGTCAATATCGTTCACAAAAGCGTGGGCGGAATCAGCGAGACAGACGTATCCTTGGCGGCTGCCAGTGATGCGATCATCATCGGATTCCACGTTCGTGCAGCCCATCAGGCGCGCCGACTTGCCGATGATGAAGGGGTTGAAATAAAGCTCTATCAGATCATTTATGACGCAATTGAGGATGTTAAGAACGCTCTCGAAGGCATGCTTGACCCCATCATTGAAGAGCAGAGCATCGGTTCTGCAACGGTCAAACAGGTCTTCAGGATCAAAGGCGTGGGCGTGGTTGCCGGCTGTCAGGTGGATCGCGGCAGCATTCAGCGCGATTGCCTTGCTCGCATCTATAGAAACGACGTGCTCATCGCCGAAGACAAGCTCAGTTCATTAAAACACTATCAAGATGATGTAAGGGAAGTGCGCGCAGGAACAGAATGCGGACTTTCCTTCGTAAAATACAACGACGTTAAAGAAGGCGACGTTATCGAAGCCTATTTTGAGCATGAGGTTGCACAAAAACTCTAATGAAGAATTACCGCATTCCCAGATTGCAGAATGAGCTCAAGAAGCTCTTCAACACCACTCTCAGTCAGAAGTTGAATGACCCGAAGCTTGATTGGGTTCAGATCACTGAGGTCGTTCTTTCTCGTGATCTGCGCTATGCGAAGCTATATTTTTCACACTACAACAATCCCGCAAAGCATGAAGTGATCAGAGAACATCTGATCAAGTCATCCGGCTTTTTCAAAAAACAAATTGCAGGAGCAAAGATAATGAGAACAATACCGGAACTGTCTTTCTACTACGACGATACGGAAGATCGTGCAACAAAGGTTGAAGCTCTCCTCGCTCGCATCAAAAGTGATTATGACGACGATGATGATGACGGCTATGATCCGGATATCGATATTGAGGATTATCTGGATGATGACGACTACTACAATTACGAAGATGAAGAGGAAGACTACGACTACGAGGATTATGATGATGAAGGCGAGGACGAGCTTGATCTGATCTGATCTGATCGAGGATCGTCCCCTTTTAGTATCAAACCATGGAAAACAACTTTTCAAATCTGCTCTTTGTCTTGCTTAGCAAGGCAGAGAGCATTGCTCTTACTACCCATCTTAATTCCGATGGCGACGGCATGGTAGCCCTTTTTGCCTTGCAAGAAATCCTTTGGCAAAAAGGCTTGGACAGCACCATCATCAGCGATGGGGAAGACCTCGCTCGCTACGACTTTCTTATGCACAAAGCCGAGGTTTTGCCCTTTGAAGAGAGTATGCAATACGACGCCACGATAGTCGTGGATTGCAATAGCTATGATCGTTTGGGAGAACGCCGTGCATTGGTGGATAGAGCGGATAATGTAGCCGTTATAGACCACCATATTTTGGAGCATAACCCCATAGAGGGCGATCTCTTACACATCGACTATAGGCAGGTCTCCGTGGGCGCCATGGTCTGGCAACTCTTTGAAGATGAGATCAAAAGCTATGAGCCTGACTTGCGCAATTTCATAGCACGCTGCACCTACGTTTCTATCTTGAACGACACAAATAACTTCGTGAATGCCAATAGCAAGAAGGATGTATTTGAGCTTGCAGCAAAGCTTTGCGATGAAGGAATCGAGCCGCATGTGCTGAATCGCGAGTTTTTCCACAATTACTCTGCCAACGAGATACTCTACAACGGGCGCACCCTCTCCACGCTCACGATGGAGCTGGACGGGCGAGTGCTTTTCCTCTATTCGGACTACGCTTTGGCACAGAGCCTGAATTATGATCCCGAAAACAAGATGAGCGTTGTGCGGCATGTTCAAGGCGTGGCGGAGGCAGAGGGCGTGATCTATTGCCAAGAAATAAGCCCCGATGTATGGAAAGTATCGCTACGTTCACTGATCTTAAATGTGCAAGAGATAGCCGCAAGATTCGGCGGCGGAGGCCACCGAAGAGCATCCGGCTTGACGATAGAGGGCAGCCTCGCCGAGGTCAAAGAAACCTTACTAAGAGAATTTGAGAAAGCTTTGGAAGAAGCATGAATTTCTTTTTGCTTTTAGACAAAGATGAGGGTTCCTCGTCTTTCAATCTCATTAGGCAATTAAGGAAACTCACAGGGATCAAAAAGATAGGCCACGGCGGTACTCTCGATCCTTTTGCAACGGGGCTAATGATTTGCGCAGGCGGACAATACACACGCCTCTTAAAATATGTAGAAGCAAAAGATAAGACTTATGAAGCCTGCATAAAACTGGGCTATTTTAGCGATACCGGAGACCCCGAAGGCGAGATACAGCAGGGCAAGATCAGAGAAATCAACACAAAGGACATAGAAGGCTTGCCAAGCAAAGTTTTAGGCGAAAGAGAACTAAAACTTCCCAGACACAGCGCCATCAAGATAAACGGCAAGCGTGCATACAAATATGCCCGAGAGGGGAACATCATCGATATGCCCACGCGCCTCAGCCACATACACGATTTTGAAATAATAAAGCTCGAAGAAGACCATCTCTATTACCGCGCAAGAGTTTCCAAGGGAACCTATATCCGCTCGCTAAGTGAATATATAGCAGAGCTTTTGGGCTGCGATGGCTACACGATAAGCCTCAGGCGAACCATGATTGGCAAACACAGAGTGGATGAGGCATTTAAGATGGAAGAATTGACAGAGGATTGGCAAAACAGAGCAATAGACCCCGCCGAGATACTCGTAAACATGCCCGCCCTGAAGATCAGCGATGCACATGTTCAAGACATCTTTTGCGGCAGAAAGATCAGCTTCCAAGGCGAGGAGGAGCAGGAATATGCCCTTTTCAACGAAGCTTTACGCCTGATTGCGATTGGAAAAGCAAGAGAAGGCGCCATCTACCCACAACTTGTTTTCAACAACGAGGCAAAAGCATGAGCGTGATCAGCATAGGAACCTTCGACGGCATCCATCTCGGACACCGCAGCCTGATAAGACGCATGATTGAGATAGCCAAAGAACAAGGCCTAAAGAGCGTTATCATCTCATTTTACGACCACCCCACTTACACGCTGAAAAGCTCAAACATGCCGCCGCTTCTTTGCCCTTCTCCCGTGAAAAAGCGCGAGCTTAAGCGTTTAGGCATAGACGAAGTAGATATGATGAAATTCACCCCGGAACTGGCTTCCACTTCCGCCGAGGACTTCCTGGAAAGCATTGTAAATAAATGGCATCCCAAGGTGATAGTGGTGGGTTATGACAGCCATTTCGGCGCCGGCAGACGCGGCAACAGAGAGTTTTTAGAAAAGAACCGCGATAAATATGGCTACATAGTAGAGTCCGTCCCGCCCATGCTCTTAGAGGGAAAGACCATCAGCAGCAGCCAGATAAGGCAAGCACTCTTTCAAGGGCGCATTGACGATGCAAACGAGCTTTTAGGACGCAGATATCGCCTCTTAGGCAAGGTGGTGCGCGGCATGGGCAAAGGCAAGGACTTCGGTTTCCCCACGGCGAACATAGCCTTGGAGAATCCCCATCAGCTCATCCCCAAAGAGGGATTGTATCTCAGCAGCAGCCAGGTGCAAGGCACTAAATATTTTGGCTTGACTAATATCGGCAAATCCCCCACGGTGAAAACTGATGGAATAGTAGAGATAGAAACTTTCCTTTTGGATTTTGAAGGAGATCTCTACGGCGAAGAGATTGAGATTGAACTAATTAAATATTTGCGGGAGGAGAAGATGTTTGCCGATACGGATGAGCTGATAAGCGCAATGAACGAGGATTTAACGCGCGCCCGAAAGCTGATAGGGGAGATGCGTCCATGAAGCGGATAATACCCCTAATCCTCTGTCTTTTCAGCCTTTTATATGGCATAGGATATCATCCTTCAAGCGGTGAGGAAGTCTTCCCGCAGGACCGTGCATATCATTTTCACCATCATAATAAGACGGACGACTACCACTTCTTCGGCTCATCCATTTGGGCGGTTCGTTTCGATTTCAGAAGCAAATATCCCACTATCGAAGAGGTGCTTTTCAACACGCGCGGCGCAAGGCTATATTTCCCAGCCATCGGTGATTCCGCAATGATACAGCTTTATAGCGATAATGAAGGCGAGCCCGACATGCTCATAGAATCCGCCCGCATTCACATTTCTGATCATCTCATCGACCATCATTTCAGCTCGCAATACACCTCAGATGCAGTGTGGCTCTTCGTTCAATATCAGACGAACAACCTCAGCAGGTTCGTTTCAGCCAGCGCGGGAGGGGGTACTCGCAGCTATTACATGCAGGAACACGGCAACATTCAGACTTTAGCAAACTTTGCTGAAAACGGGTTTGCCGCTGAGCTGTTATTTGGTCTTTTGGGAGACTATACACAGCCGAAAGATGGCT
Source organism: Candidatus Cloacimonadota bacterium (assembly GCA_012839325.1). Classification (GTDB taxonomy): domain Bacteria; phylum Cloacimonadota; class Cloacimonadia; order Cloacimonadales; family Cloacimonadaceae; genus UBA5456. Next base: position 19,991 of record DUNQ01000057.1, on the reverse strand, counting down.
TGGAGCTGCAGCAGATCAGCTTTTCGGGGGATATTATTCCCGGCAACGAGATTTATCCCATTTTAAAGATATATAATCACAACACACAGCCTGCCCAAGATATGAGATTAAACCTGCTTTTCAGCCGTCCGGGAGAGGCGGATTATGAAAATCTTGAGATCGCTGTCCCGGAGGTCTTGTATGGACAGAGTGAGCATGAAATCGAGTTCAGAGATGCAATATTTAATTTGCCGGGCGAGCCTACTCAACTCCGCATAGAGGCGAGGATTAGCTCTTCTCTGGCAGAGAATGATACGCTTTTAATAAACAACAGAAAGACCGTAAATTTAGGTGTTTATCAGGATGAATATCCTGTTATTTTGGTAGAAAACTTTGTCCGCGACCAAGATATCGGCACGATAAGATTTTATCAAAAGAACAGCTTGCAAGATAAGATGCATGCCGTGGAGTATTATCCCCTGCTCACGGATTCTTGCGGAAATATTGCCTCGCAACAGCGCTTTAACGACTATCGTTTCAACTCTTTACCGCGCACGATGATTGCCGGCGAAAGGCTGATAGCCGGGCTGAATACGGCGTATCCTGATAACTTCCAAAATGCCGCTTTGGGTTTGGAGCATTATCGCAGTTTTATCAGCCGATCCATCATTAACTTACGGGATTCTGATAGCGCTGCACGCAAAGAAGTTACGATCTCTTTTGAAAACGATAACACCCATCTTTTTGACACTCAAGCAGCCAATCCCGTGCTAAATTCTAAGCTCTATGTAGGGCTATTCAACAAAGTGGCAGAAAAAGAGGGAAACTATTGTATTCTAAACAGATGGATAGCTCGCGGAGATACCATCAATCACAAGCTACACAGAGGCGAATCGGCGGAAAAGATCTACAGCTTCAGCACGGTTGGGCTCGATATCGCCATGTCTTCAGATTATCGCATCTATTATTGGCTGCAACAGGGCGGCAACGGCAGGATTCACCATGTGGGCTACGCGGATTTTGCCATGGATGAAGATGAACCGGAGCCTGAGGCAGAAGCCCCTCAAGCCGCTTTGGAGATATATCCCAATCCGGGCTACGGGCATCAAGATTTCAGCTGCAAACTAAACGGTACGGGCGGAAAGGTGAGCGTCTATAATCTGCGCGGACAGAAGATATTTGAAACAAAACAACGCTCGTCAGAGCTTCAACTGAGTAGCGAAGTATTTCCCTCTGCGGGTATTTATTTCGTTAGATATGAAGCAGATGACGGCACGTATGACATGAAAAAAATAAGCATTATAAAGTGAAAAGGATTATGGCAGAACACATTTTAGTTAGCGATTTATACCAACACGAAAACAAGGAAATAACGGCCTTTTACCTCGTTACCGAAAAGGAATTGAGAGAGGGGAAAGGCGGACAGTATCTGAGATTGAGAATGCAGGATAGAAGCGGGAACGTGACGGCAAATGTTTGGCGCGATGCCGCTAAGACCGCCGAGGAATTTAACCAGGGCGATGTAGTGAAAGTGAAAGCTCAAGTGGTTAATTTCAAAGGACAAATACAGCTTTCCATCACGCGGCTGAGATATGCAGATAAAAGCGAATATGACATGGGCTTTTTCCTCGCAAAGAGCAGGTTTGAACCGGATTTCTTAGCTGAACGCTTTTGGAGCTTCGTAGATAAGGTGGAAAATTCCTATCTCAACCGACTCTTGCACGTAATTTTCGACGATAAAGAGTTTTTCAACAAGTTTCTCTATGCGCCGGCAGCCAAGGGCTGGCATCATAATTATAGAAGCGGACTCATTGAGCATACCATCGCCGTGGCAGGGCTATGTGAGTATTGCGCAACGATTTATCCCGTATCTTTGGATCTCATGATCTGCGGCGCGATCTTCCACGACATGGGAAAGGTGGAAGAATATACCGGTGATGCTTCTTTTGAATTTACCGATATCGGCAGATTGGTGGGGCATCTCAGCTTGGCTGATACTATGGTGGTCGCAGCAGCGGCTCAGATCCCGGGCTTTCCCGATGATCTCTTGCTCAATCTTCGCCACTTGATCCTCTCCCATCATGGAGAATATGAAAAAGCCTCGGTGCGCCTGCCGCAGACTCTCGAAGCGGTCTTGCTGCATAATTGCGACAATCTCGATGCGCAAGTGACCGGAGTTTCTCAGCTCCTCGATTCCGCTCCGCCGGATGCGATCTGGAGCGAATATGACAGGCTGAACAACCGCTATTACAGAATTGTTCGGGTAGATTAACTTAGCGATGTTTCAAACCTCCGTTCTTGCCAGCGGGAGCAAGGGGAACAGCATTTTTGTGCGCAGCCGGGATACGGGCATCATTCTCGATGCCGGCGTAAGCATGAAGCGCATCCTGAGCGCCCTGGACGAGCTTGGGCAGCCACATTCTTTGATAAAAGCGGTGATAGTCTCGCATGAGCATACCGATCACTCGCGCAGTGCCGGTGCGCTCAGCCGGAAGCTAAAAGTTCCGATGTACATTTCGGCGGACACCTATTCATATTGCGCGCACAGACTGGGAAAGGTGGAGGATTATCTGCATTATTTTGAGACCGGCATAGATTTTAATATCGGCAATATACTTGTGCGTCCTTTTTATTCTTCGCACGATGCGGTGGACAGCAGTAATTTTTGCTTTGAATATGACGAGCGTAAACTGGGAGTGGCATTGGACTTAGGCTTTGCGCATAGGCTCACTCTTCAGAAACTAAAGGATGTAAACACCCTAATCTTGGAAAGTAATCACGATCACGAAATGCTGATAAATGGTCCTTACGATTGGCAACTCAAGCAGCGCGTGAGCAGCAATCTCGGGCATCTTTCCAATGAGGAAGCCATCGGGCTGATCTCGCAGGTGATGCATGAAGGGCTAAGGAATGTGGTGCTGGCGCATCTTTCGGAGCAAAATAATACTCCTGAATTGGCGTATAATTCTATGAAAGAATATTTGGAGAGCATACGCAGCGATGCGAAGCTGATGGTTGCCTCCCAAGATGTTCATACGCCGATGATAGATATTTAAGATTTAATTCTGAAAATCCGGCTTTCGCACAGCGCAAATCCTGCTCTCTTTTCAGGCGTTTTTTCACCTCTTTTCCATGTCTTCCTTATAGGATTCTGGTCATGATGTGGTCATGATATGGTCATCGCCATGAGCACATCATAAGCGCAAGCTGAGCTGTAACCAATAGGGAAGCAAGCAGATAGCTGTATTTATCACATTAAAATGGCAGGATCTATGTCAATTTGAGGTTTTAGCTTCCCTTTGAAATTCTTTTCTATGTGAATAATTGCGCTTTTGAGGATAGCGGGGGTCTGCGCTTTTATGATAATGTGATAGCGGTGCATCATGTTTATTTTAGGAATCGGCGCTTGCACGGGACCCAAGATCAGGAGGCTGCCGTCTCTTTTTGGTAAAGCTTCGGAAAGAAGCAGCATCTCTGCCTTAATTTGTTTGATGTCAGCGCTTTGAAAGAGCATGCGGCCGAGGCGGTAGTAGGGCGGATAGTATAGCTTTTCACGATATTTCAGTTCTATTTTGGCGAAATCGCAGAAGTTTTGCTCTTTGGCATAGCGGATGGCATAGTGCTCCGGGTTGTAGGTTTGGATGATGACTTCCCCTTTGTGTTCGGCGCGTCCGCTTCGTCCGGCAACCTGCGTGATGAGCTGGAAACTGCGCTCGGCGGAGCGGAAGTCGGGGATATTCAGCGCGATATCGGCATTGATAATGCCTACCAAAGTGACGAGTGGAAAGTCCAGTCCTTTGGTGATCATCTGCGTGCCCAAGAGTATGTCTATCTCTCTGTTCTTCATGCGTCTATACATGCTTTTCAGGTTCGTGGAAGAGCTGTCGCTATCCAGTCTCATGATCTTCGCAGAAGGGTAGAGTAGCTTCAGGGTTTGCTCAACCTTTTGGGTTCCCGGCGAGCCATAGGCAAAAGAAAAAGAGCTGCATTTGGGACAGCGTCTGGGGCTGGGATAGAAATGACCGCAATAGTGACAGTGCATTTCTTCGCGATCGCGGTGGTAGTGCATGCCAATCTCACAATTTGGGCAACTCACGAGTTCGCCGCACTTTAGGCATTGCACGAAAGAGGAATAGCCGCGCCTATTTTGAAAGAGTATCACTTGCTCGTTTTTATCTAATCTATACGCGATGGCTTCGCTGAGCTCTTCGCCGATGATCTCTTTGCTGTGAGTATCGCGCAAGTCTATGATTTTCACTTCCGGGAGGGTAAAATCCAGAGGGCGATTCATCATCCTGTGCAGGGTGTAGCGACCTTTGAGGGCGTTGTTCCAGCTTTCCAGGGAGGGCGTTGCGGAGCCCAAGATCACCTGCGCGCCTTGTAGCTTGCCGCGCACGATTGCCATGTCTCTGCCGTTGTAGCGCGGGTTGTTGTCCTGTTTATAGCTCTGCTCGTGCTCTTCATCAACTATGATTAGCCCGAGATTCACGGCGGGGGCAAAGATGGCACTGCGCGCGCCTATGATGAGTTTGCATTTTCCGCTGCGGATGTTTTGCCATTGGTTAAAGCGTTGTGCATCGGTGAGTTGGCTGTGGAGCACCGCGAGGCTGTCGCCGAAACTGCTGTCAAAGCGGTCCAACATTTGAGGCGTGAGGGCGATCTCCGGGATGAGGAAGATTACGGACTTGCCGACCTTCAGATATTTGCGGATAATCTCTATATAAACTTCGGTTTTGCCGCTGCCTGTGATGCCGTAAAGCAGGTGAACTTGGTATTTGCCGAAATGTTCGGAGATCTCGGCGATGGCTGTGTTTTGCTCTTCATTTAGCACGATGTCTTTGGCTTTGGCTCCGGTATCTCGCAAAAGCTCTGCTTCTCGCAGCTCCTGCGGGAAGATTTCTATAAAGCCTTTCTTCACCAAAGCTTTGATACTGCTATAGCTTACGAGGTTGCTGATATCCGCCATGGGGAAGGGCTCGCCTTGGGCTTTGATGAGTTCCCATGCTTCGCGTTGCCTTAGCGGGAGCTGGTCTTCATCAAGTTCATTTTCGATAATGCGGATGAAGTTACGGATTTTGGGCTTATCTCGCCTGCGTAATTTACTTTTGTAGCTGATGAGTTCCAGCTCGTATGCTTCTTCACAGAGCTTATATACGGCATGGTTTTTAAGAAGTTTCTTCAGCTGTGAGAGACGTAGCTCATCTTTGTCCTTTAGGACTTCATAAAGCGGCTCAAAACGGGCGTGGGGCGGCTTTACCTCGGCTATCCAGCTGATCTTTGCATCGATGTCTATCTGCAGGCGGGAGGGGAGCATGGCAAAAAGCACTCTGCCCACGCTGAGATGGTAGTAGCTCGCCATCCATTTTGCCATGTCGAAGAGTTCTAAGGGCAAGATTGCGTCGTCGTCCAAGACCTCTATGATCTCGCGATATTTATAGCCTTTGCTCTGCACCTCTTCGCCTAATAGTCCCATCATGGGCTTGGCTCTTAAGGGGACGATGACGCGCGTGCCAAAAGGGAGCTTGTCCTTGCTGGCATAACTGAAATCTTTTTGGATTCCTAAGGGGAGATAGACCTTGTAATAATGCATATCTTCAATATCTGCAGGCGGGAGTTTTTGTCAATAGGATTCACCTCATTCTTGTGCAGATTGCTGGTAGAATCAAGACTGATCCTCGCGAAGGCATGAGAGCCTTTTTCAAAGGCATTGCGCTGACCTTATTTGGACACAAAAAAGCCCCGCCATGAAAGCGGGGCATATTATATTTATATTTGTTTAACGCTTATCAACCCAAACGTAGGCGGAATTGATAAGGCATTGCTTCTCTCACGTTGAAAGTCCAGCCATCAACCACTTGTTTTACTCTTTGTACGAATGCTTCAGGATAGCTTCCATTGGGCACTACTCGGGATTCACGGACGCTGCCGTTCTCTCCCACAAAGATGGTGATGGTGAAGCTTACGCTTTGTCTGATCTGCATCTCTCTATAGACAGTTTCAATCTGTCCTTTGCGAGCATCGACCTGATCTTTGAGTCTGGCATAGCTAACTCTGCCTTCTTCGTCCAATCTTCCGATTGCAGCTTCAGTAACTGTGGTAAGTCCCATTTGTTTGAATTCAGCTTCAATTCTTTGTTGTTCTACTATGTCTCCCCATGCTTTTCCGCTGGGTGCAAGACGGCTGGCATCACCGGTGATGTGCTCACCAACAGCGCCTTCGGGGCGAGTAAGTGAACCGCTGGTGCGAGGGCCTTGTGTTGCCACTCTTCCGATATCGCCGGATACGGGTAATGCGGTGGGATCAAAAGATGTTCCCGCGCTACCTGCTCCGCCTATGCCACCACCACCAGGGCCTGCTCCTGTTCCACCTCTGCCTCCGCCGGGACGGCTTACGCTGAAGCCGGTTGCGACAGTGACGATGGAGATCGTGGGAGCTGCGGAAGTTGCACTGGGATCAAATCCTCCCATTGCAGCACCTAAGCCTGAGGGTCCGCTTGGTCTTGTGGGTGCAGTAGTTGTTGAAGCTGCTGTATCATCGGCTTCACCTTCCACAGCGGGTGGAGGTTCTTCAAAAGCGGATATGGGAGCTTCAATCTTGGATACTTCAACCTTTTGAGCCTTTTGTTCTATAGCTTCTAATAGCTCGGAAATGGTATCAGCTTGTGTTTTATATTCTGGCTTAAGAAAGAGTTCAAACACAATGCTAAATACTATCGTGAGGAATAGTACTATGAGAATTAAGGACTGGTTGAAACGAGCTACTGCGTCCGGTCTTGCTCTGCGAGCATATTGGGCAACTATTGCTTTCTCTTCTGGAGTAAGAATCGCAACCCAAGGAGTTCTATATTCAAACTCCACTTCCCATTCGGGAGCCAGAGATACAACGCCTTTCATGTCTTTTTTGAGAACAAGCTCGTTTCCGGAAAGCAAATTATTCTTTTTTAGATATGCACTATCTACAGTTTCGCCTCCCTTTTCCACGCTAAGCTTTGAGCCGGGCAGCATGTTTAGAACATATTCCCCGCCTTTCTTTTGAACAATTACATGTTTGTCAGGGAACTTGGGGTCCAAGATTTGCCACTGCATGAACTTGTTAGATCCAATGGTAAAGTTTCTTTTGATCTCTTTACCTTCCTTGGCATAATCAAGGAACTTATCTTTATAATTGAGTCTTAAACTTAATATCTTTGCCATCTGACCTCCGTTATCTTCCAGCAGAAGCGACATGGTTTTTAAGCCATTGTTCGTCTTCTAATGTTGCAAAATAAATATTCGCAAAACCGGTGCCGACGGCTGCGCCAACAATTTCCGTGATATATCCACAAGGGATATTTGCGTCTGATTGAACTATCACACAGGCATCATCCTTCTTGTCTTCCGGGATGACTCCAAACTCATATTGCAGATAGCTCACCATGTCTGCTCGTACTTGAGGATTTTCGGTGAGGTCTGCAGGATTACCGAGTCTTTGGTTCTCATTACCCATCAGCACACGGTCAGGATAGATCTTGATGGGAGTGACAGCTGCACTTTCCATCAGCTCTTCCGTAGTGATAGTTGTCGGATAGGTCATATCAGGCAGCTCGGAAATCTTCACGGCTTCCATAGATACGTTTTTGATAAGGAAAACCAGAATAATAGTTAGAACGTCCAAAAGTGAAGTGATTGAAAGTTCTGGTGCATTATCAATCTTATTTCTGACTATCCTGGTTCCGGGCTTGGAACTTCTTCTTGCCATAATATCTTTCCTCCCCCTTCCTAATAAATATACATGCTTCTTGGGCTTTTGTAATGGACTGTACTAAAGCCGTTATCTTTGCAGAGGTCGATCGTGCGGATCAAAGTGTCGTAGATCACATCATTATGAGCGATAATGCTGATTTCTTCGGTCTCTGTGTGGCGCTCTTTCAAGTCAATCAATTGAGCGTTCAGACCGTCAAAATCATATACATTTTCACGAATCCAAGGCAATCTTACAATAGCAGCATCAGGCTCTCGAATCTCCATCCCTGGGAACAAGCTCAAAGCTTCGTTATCCGTAAGCATGAGATGTATTTCGATTTGTTTGGCTTTTTCGCCGTCACCGCCATCTCCGCCACCTTCTCCGCCTCCGCCTCCATCCGAGGAAAAGTTTAGAGCGACCAGCGCAACCTGTGAGATCGTCACCATCAAAAGTAAAAACGGTATGATGGTAAGAAACAGGTTCATAATAGGAACTAAATTAGGTTCCTTAGGTGCGGTCTGGCCCTTCTGTTGCCTCGCTTGCGAAGGACGATATACTGCCATGTCTTATTCCTTAATGTAGTTGTTGATGTGGTTTACGAGTTTTACGCTATATTCATCGATGTTGTTAATGATATTAGACGCACGGGTAAAGAACCAGCCTTTGAGAAGAGTGAGCGGAATTGCACCGATCAAACCGAGGGCTGTCGTTCCCATCGCCATTTTAATACCATTTGTAAGAGCTGTGTTTGCTGCTGCACCGGTGAGTTCACCCAAGCTGCTAAATGCTGCGATCAATCCCCAAATCGTTCCCAAGAGACCGAGATAGGTTGAAATCTGAGCCAAGGTATCGAACCAGAAAAGACCGCCGTCAAGTTTGTGAACAGTTTGAAGAACAGCCTCGTCAAATGCGTTTTGTACTGCAATGTGAGCTTCTTCACCGGTTTTGCCGGTTCTGCGCACATCTTTATAAACGGTTAGACCGCTCCAGAAAATAAAGCCCATGGTGGTTCCGCGGAATTCTCCGGCAACCTTGATAGCTTCGTCAATCTGATCGTTTTTGATAAAGTTTTTAAGCTTCAAGAAAAACTTTTCTGCATCAATCTTTTCGCGAACGTAAAGCTGAATGTAACGGACAACTGCCAAGGCAACACCGATAAGAACGACGACTGCAATGACATGAGCGAAAAATCCGCTCGTGGTGTACATTTCGATGAAGTTGACACTTCCGCTAATGATTTGTTCTGTTTCTTCAGCTTCTTGAGCAAACAGTGCACCCATGCTCAGAAGCATGATTGCAATAATCAGGATGTTAAGTTTCTTTTTCATTTTGACTCCTTAAGCCATGTATTTAGTAGATCTTCACTGTATTCTTCGACACACTCATCCGTGAGCTCCATCCTATATTTATAGCTCATGAAAAAAGTGTCTAATTTACTTTTATATATTCCTGAGTCGGGAGCCATGTCCCTTAACTCGATCACTATCTCTTCTTCTTCGATATATATTCCCTCTTCGTTAATGTATCCGCCTCCTGTGAATTGGGCTGATAGGTAGCTGATTCCCAGCATTACGAAGAGTAGGATAAACAGAGACTTTCTCATCTGACTTCCTCCTTGCCGGCAACGAGGTATTGGATGTTTGCCAAGATACCGCGGTAATCACTGAAGTTCTCCACTTCAAAGCGCAGTACGTTTCTTCCTTCCACCACCTGATGCGGCTCGATTAGCAATTGACTCTTATATACCGTGAAAGGCTCGGGATCATAGTCAAACATTGCTCCGCCTATGTCGATGTCATTCAGATAAACTGTGACAGATTCGGGAGCGATGATGTCGATCATGCCTTCATGGAACTGGCTGTCAATCGTAAATTCAGTTTCAAAAACGATGTTATTTATAATAGTTTCTTCAATTGTTTCTACTTCTGATGCTACGCCATCATCATCTTCTTCTGTTGTTGTTACTACTACTTGTTCGACAACCCAGATCGGCAGTGCACCTGCAATCTCCCAGTCGTAGAGGTTTTCATCTTCAATATTCCAGTTTTCGGCAATGCTTGCCAGTTGTCTGATTTCCTCTCCTTCTTCATCAATATATATAGCAGTCCAGTTTTGAGAGCTGGGAACGCTTACGCTGACGGGAGGGATGTTTGCCAAGATGCGTGCATGCGAAGTAAATAGCTTCACCGCTGCTGCAGCTTGCAAGCTCGATGAGTCGTCATTCTCAAACACTATCTGCAGGTCATTATCACCGGGTGCAAAGAATGAGCCGTCTATCAGATAGCTATAGCGCGTGGTATCGGTGTTCTTGCTGTCCAGGGTATCCACGGGCACCCAGCTGGACATTACCGCACTTCCATTCACCCAAACGTCAATGTTGAGAGGGAAGATAAGCTGAAGCAGAGCAAAGTCAGGCTCTAAATCAAACTGTAGATTACGGCTGATAGTAAGCGTATTTTCAGCAGGAACATCTATGCTGCCCAAAGTGACATTCTTCGGGGTCTGAACCTGCGTGATATTTGTATCTATGTTTTGAGGATTGCTTATGATCTGCCACTGATCATCGAGCACATAATCCACGGTACGATACTCGGGGATCTGCTCATACTTGTTCAGTGCAGTGATCGCATCCTCTGTATAACTGTTTTCATAACCGGCTAAATAGTAGTTTGTATGTAAGAATGAGTGATAGCCGAGAGATGCGCTGACATGAGGCAACATTTGTTGCCAAACAGTCTGTTCTACAACGTTGGCAAAGTTCTCACCATAGTAATCTCTGTTATCTTTACCTTCGCCGGTGATGTTCCAATAGCTTCTTACCTGTGAATCTAAGACATCAGCTGCTTTTTCATGGATTCTTGCCATGATGTTGTACGCGCGCGTGATGCGTTCATTATCTATGTAATAGCCGGAATTAAGTCCATCGTTGAGAATGTCTTCTACCTTTTTGATTTCGGCAACCGTTGCTTCGTTAAAGCGTGGGATACGACGGTCGCCTTTTTCCAGGTTGGTATTCCATCTGGTAAGGCTGTTAACCCTTACATGCTGATTAGGAGTTCTGGTAAAGAAGGCTCCATTCTCGATGGTGGAAAGTCTGTCGTCAAAGTTATTGAGATAGGCAATCCTGCGTTGCATTTCATCATATTCTTCTTGAACTTGGGCAAAGATATTATAGACAGCCTCATTGCTGAAGCTCAGACCTTCATCTTCAAAGTCGCGCTGCAATGCACGATATTCATCACGAATAGTGAATGCCTGATCGTAATCCTTTTCGCTATATGCTGCGTCAAAGCGAACAGCAACCTTGTGGAGTTCGGTTTCGGCGTAGTATTTATAATATCCATCTTTGGAGGGGTCTTTTGCCATGAGTTCTTTTGCCAGGCGGAGATGTTCGTCCATCTCGTTTCTATCTCTGTGTCCCACCACCATATATTCAAGATATATAAGAGCGTCCGGATGATCCGGATAGAGCTCGATAAACTGGTGGCGCAGGCGATATTCTTCTTCAATCTGCTCTGCTCTGAGATTCATGATAATAGCGTCCATGAGCAGCTCGCTGACAACCTGATCGCCATAGTCGATTGTGTTCGCTCTGGCTTCTTCAAAGAGACCGATATATCCTTCTGCTGCTTCTGCATACTCTTCTGCCAATGCTTTGCGGGCGACAGATGCCAAGCGCAACTGGAAGGCATAGATGCTTGCGGGATGCTTTGCCAAGAACTCTGCTTCGAGCGCTGCGGCATAAGGCTTATCAAGCATCAGGTCTTCGGCGATTTCGATAGCGTGGTGATAGCGTGCATATACTGCATCCACGGTGTCGTCTGTTTCGGTCAGCTCCATCAAGAGATCGATGGCTTGCTGGAAAGCACCGGCTTTTTTAAAGGCTTCTACGGCAGCGTTCTTTTGACCTAAGATTTCGCTGTCGCGACCTACTCCCATCTCGGCAGCAAGGCGCAAGCGTTCGTTTGCTTCAGCCATATAGTCGCCATCTTCACTTGCCTTTTCGAAGCTATTTTGAATCTGCACCAAGATATCTTGATTGATGTTTGCTTCATCTTCGGGGCTTTCGGCATATACTAAAGCATTGCGGAACCACTTCTCAGATTCGACAAAGTCGCTTTGACGCTCACTCATGTTGGCAAGCTTGAGGTAGGTTTCTCTCTTTTGGCTATCCGTCATGATCTCTTCTTCTTGGAGGGCTTGTAAATAGAGTTGAGCCGCTTCGGGTAGCTTTTCACGCCTGAACTGTGTATCTGCCAAGAGCAGAACAAGATCGTTTGCTTCTTTGAGACGCTCGGTAGTATAGTATTCTTCCTGGCGAATGATGTTCATAAAGCGAGTAGTTCGGCTTTGCAGGAAGAAGAAGGCTTCATCTTCATCGGCAAACTCACCTTCGGCGGGAACGAATTCCGGATCTTCGAAGTTGTCTTGAGCTCTGCCGAAGAGAGCCTTTGCATATTCCAGCATCATCTGTTCATATTCAAAATAACGTAAGTTTTCGGGATAATTATCATTATATTCATTCAGTTTAGAGGTTGCCAAGATGAAGTCCACGGTCTCCCCGGTTGCCGTAGCCAATGCCGCATAGTTATAAGCCATGGTGCTGTCGCGCTCTGCTTTGAAGGCACCATAATTTTCGTTATGCAACTCGGCGTACTTTTCATAAGCAGCCATATGTTCGTTGTATCTCTCTAAGGTCTCGTGTCCGGTATCTTTGGCAAAATTGTTATACAAACGAATGGATCTTTGAGCGTAAGCATTTTCAATGATATCCAGCTGACGGCTGATATCTTTTTCTTGATTTACTTCATACCATTTGCTGCCATAACCATAGTCGTCTATCAATCTTTGATAAATGCTTTGCGTGATGGTATCAAGGTCTTGGTCTTCACGCAATTCTTGTCCTGCATTATGATAGAGAACCAGGATGGAGTCCAGGATCACGGGATTGTAATAAGCATTAGGCACAAGGTTGATCTTGAGTTCCAGCAAGTCAACAGCCTGCGTGGATGCGCTGAGGTCTAATTTGTTGCGAATAGCTCCGTCAACGATCTGCTCCATCACCTCTTCATTGCTGTAATTGCGGAATACTTCTTGCGCTTCCGCCACACTCTTGGTTTGGGAATAGAAGTCTGTGCCGTCAAAAGCGATGAGACAGTATGCGATGTTATCTACTGCGTCCTGGCGGTAGTTAGCGATCAATTCAGAATCATCTATAGCACCTTCATCGATAGCCATGAGAATGATGATAAAGTCGTCCATGGCATCACGCAAAACTTCGTGATCAAAGCTGTTCATGCGAACCCAGCCGCGTTGATAAAGCGCTTCATAATATAGAGGGCTGTCTTCGTTTTCAATGATCTTATTGAAGTGCACAAGCGCTGCTTCTTCATATTGTTCCGGCTCTTGAGAGTCGCGAGCAAAGCTAAAGTTCAAAAGCCCCAGACGGAATACCGACTCTTCAAACATCGTTGAATGCGGATAGTCGCTTACGATCTCGGTGAGAGCATCGAAAGGCTCGGCAAAGTTTTCCACTGAATAAAGGCTGCTTGCGGGCGGCTCTTCATTGATTCTTGCATTCATACGATATTCGATCTTGCTGTTATCCACCTCTTGTCGGATCAGCTCACTGCTGATGAAGGCGAGGTTATAAAGAGCAAGATCTCTATCGGGATAATTGGGATCTTTCCTGAGTGTATTGCGGAAGTGATCCAGCGCAATCGTCATATCTTCGGGCTGAGCATAATACTGCAATTCGCCCAGCATATAATGAAGGTCTGCTTCCTGCGCAAAATAGGTTCCCGTGGGCTGAGGCATACCTTGATAATTAGGATGCTCTCTGCGGAAAGCCTCAATCTCGTTCGCCATAGCCGAGAGTTTACCACGCTGAATAGCTTGGTTTTCAAAGAGTTCTTCATCACTGAGTTCATTTTGGATTGCAATGAAGGCTTCATATTCGTCTATCTGGCGACGATATTTCAGCTTAAGGGTGATGAAGTCCAGCTCTGTAATGGATTGCTCATAGCTTTCATTGAGTTCATCCAGCACTTCATGATGCGTCAAAAGCTCTTGAATGCCATCGCTTACTCTTTCCATCCTGGCTTGTTTAAGCTCGGCTCCCACCAGGTCTAACATATCATTTATTATAAATTCTTCGATCTCATCACAGATCATGGTCATCAAGCGAGCCTCTTCCTGGATGTCGTCATAGCCTTGAAGCAGCTCATCAAAGATCATATAATCTTCGGTATCTTCAAAGGCCAGGTCAGCCATAAGCTCTTCATGCATGGCTTCAATGCGGGCTTTTTCTTGGATGATCTCTGCACGCTGTTGGCTGAGCTCTTCCATGTATCCGGCTTCGATATCATCCAAAAGCAATTCATCTATGATCTCAATCATCTCATCATAGATCTTAACCGTTTGTTCCAATTGGAATGCGCCGTCTAAATAGATGTCTCCTACAAAGATGTCGTCTTCATCAATGATGCCGGCTTCATACTCGGCATAGTGTAGGTTCAAATAGGCTTCAATGATGTTTAAAGTATTATGATACTGTTGAATACTGTTTCGGATGTGTCCTACAGTATCCAGGGTCTGACTTTGGACCGCCAAAGAGATCTCTTGCACGCCTGCATAGACCCCAAGATGGTCTTTAAGCTCTTGGATCTGCTTAACTTCAGACTTATATTGTTTGTTCAAGCGAGGCTTAAACAAGGTGTTCGGCATTTCTTGAATTACGCCGTTTAATGCTCCGAGATCCGCCTCCACTTGATCGATATCAAAGTAAAGGGCTTCTAAATTGTCTTCACTTGGGTTTTCATAAAAACTTTCAAAATCAATTCTATCCAATCTGGCTAAGACAGAGCTTCGAGCAGGAAGAATCACCTCTAAGAGGGTCTCATTGTTTTCCATATAGGATTGAATGGTGTTCAAGACTTCTTGTTTGTCTTCATTTAATTCCGAATAAAGATAGAGATAGCTTAGAATGAGTTCGTCGGATACCAATCCATTGCTAAGAACGGTGTCCAAATAGCGGAATGTCAGTTCATTTTCCCCGATTTCTATGAGCTCAGACAAGATACGGTGGAACATGAGTCCCAACATTGTTCTGGCATCAAGGTCAAAATCTGTATCGAGGAGAGCGACAAAGGTGTCGATGGCTCTATCTGTTTCGCCTATGCGTGCAAAGAGATGCCCCAAAAGGTATCTAACTTCATCGTCTCTAAGATAGTTTAGGGATTCGGAAAAGCTTTCCAATGCTATATCAGCTTGCTCCGGATCAATCGCTATTAATTGAGATAGCTCATCAACCAAAAACTCTTTTGAAAGCTCTCTCATTAGCTGCCTTTCTTCGTTTATCATCTCTATAAGCAGCTCGATGTCTTCTTCTTGTAGCTCTTCAGCAATAAGTAATATCTCTTCTTCACTTAGATTATCGAGGAAGGCATTGGCAAGAGACAGACAAGTCTGCAACAAGAGTACTATCAAGAATACTTTTATAAAATTTCTCATAACCTGCTCACTTTTTAACTCACAAGAGATTCAACGGCACATTGCCGCTTTCAACAGTGTGCCAGGACGCTTGTGAAACATCCTGGCTCACTTTTATTAAGGGTTTAGGATGCATGAATCCTACACACCACGCTACATATATACACAAAAGTTTATTGCTTCAGTTCTCTGATAAGCTGACGCAATTCATCCAAAGATTTCTGCGCTTTACTGCGTTCTTCGCGTAAAACTCTAAGCTCTTCCAAAAGGTTTCTTATTTCCGGTGAAAGCATGCTCTGTGCAGCATCTCCGGCGCCAGTAGAGGGGACAACGAGTCCGCCGGCTTCTTGAGAGCCTACGTCCACCTTACCACCACCACCGTGTACGGCGAGGTTGCTAAGCTGAGGACGACGCTGGGCTTCTGCATATTTATCAAAGAGATAGGATACGCCGAAGGCTACGCGTAAGTTATCCTCATAGCCATTGTTTTTAGCGAGGTCTTCCACAGCCTGGGCACCCAGCTTGAATGACCAATTGTCATGGCTATATCTCAGACCAACGTTGAAGTCCGCACCGTCAAACTCACCTTGAACAGCGAGATTGTTTATGGGCGAGAATTCAGCCGAGACAAAACTTGATTGAAGGAGGCGAGAGCGGGAAACCTGACCTGAAAAGCGGTTGGTTCCCATGCCTAAGTTCACCATCCAGGGCATGTTGAGGAAATGAGCCTGCTTTGAGACAACTGCATACATTGAGAAGTTCTCATAGTCAGTCTTATCGGGATGGTTATAAAAATCATCACCATCAACAAGATCCAAGCCGTTCTGATAGTTTTGGCTGGAGAAGATGTTGTCCATTCCAACAGCTATCTGCGGAAGGGAGTTCGTTTCTTCCAGGAGCTTAACTTTCGCATTGAGGAAATAGACCATGGGTTCATCATTGACTTTGCTTCCGATGAATGCACCCAATTCTACGCGGTCCATTATCCCCGCACCGACCATAGCATAGGGCATAAATCCGCTAAATTCTACGGGCTTAGCGATATCCATATAATATCCTGCAACCATAAACTCAGCCGCTTTATGAGGCAAGACATATGCGTCTGGCGTTCTTAACATTCCAAGGGTCTGAAATGGCGCTGCATTTAACAGACCAAACATCGTCGCAACAACGACAAGTGTCAAAATAACTTTTTTCATACTTCCCTCCACCTCATTAACTTAAGGTGTTGTTTAATTAATATTATTATGATATGTTTACAATCATGGACTACAAATACCATTGACAACTAATCCGTCAAGCTTTTTCTTGCCTCATGAAACGAAATCATAAACAGATATTAGCTTCAGCCGGCGAAAAAAAGGCTGCCGACTATCTCCTATCATGCGGATATACAGTGCTTTGCACTAACTTTTATACACGCCAAGGTGAGGTCGACATCATTGTGGAAAAAGATCAACATTTAGTGTTTGTTGAAGTAAAAACTCGATCTTTTTTCTCCGTGGAGAGTGCTGCAGAAAGTGTGAATTATCACAAGCAACGCAGGGTTTCGTTAGCAGCTTTAGAATATTATAACCAAAATCCAAAATTTGAAAACTACGAATGCAGATTTGACGTGATTATCGTTTTATATGATAGAAAAGATGAAACTTACAGCATAAAACATTTTATCGATGCTTTTTTGCCCATACTGTAAATCTTGTTCACGTCCCATCTGAAACAAAAGAAAATATTATTATCATTTCACGTTTTTCTCACGCCTTCCTTATTGGGTTCTCGTGATGATATGGTCATGATGTGGTCATCGCCATGAGCGTATCACCACCTTGTGATAAGCGGTATCCAATAGGTAAGAGACGGCTACGCATGATGTTATGGGTGGCTCCGAGCTCTCGAGCGAAATAGTTAGGCGCGTAAATTGACGATCAATCAGTAAAAAAGGGCTATATTCTTAATAATGAACCTTATCAGATCAATATAAGCACAAAGCGTAAAGTCAATTCCTGAGTAGATCGACATCAAAGTCCGGTCCCAGATATCTCATCCAATCCGGATTCTCCGCTTCCATATCGTCATCTGCCACATAGATAAGGCGATAGTTGTTGTTCATCTGTATGTCTAAGAATAGATAAACTGGTTTCATGCCAGTGGTATATTTCCAGATCTGATAATCTTTTATGGCAAAGCGGCTTTCGGTGGAGCTATGTCCTTTTTCTATATCCGAAGGCATGCCGTGGCGCACAAAGATTCTGCCCATATCGGTTTGCCAGCCGGGTTTGATGGTGGCAAAATATTGATTTGAATGATCCACTCTCTCGCGGATGATGTCCATTATTCCCTCCACGCTCATCCGGCTGCTCAGCGCCATTTCTTGCCAAAAACTATTGATATAATATCTCTTGGAATCTTCCTTCATCTTATCCCAATTGCGCGGCAATCTGCTGCTCATAAAATAGCGCATAAGTATATATTCTTCATCAGGATCCGCAAAGAGCCTGTACAGCATTTCCTGCTCTTCACTAATCACGAGGTCAAACTCTTTTTCCTCTATGATGTCGTCCAAAAGCAGGCTGAGTTTGCCAATATATTTCCCTGTTTCAAGGTCTTCCAAGGGGATCTTTAGGCTCAGTGCATTGCTGAAAGAATTCACCGAAATGTCCAAATAATCTTCCATTACGATCTTTTCATCTTTGCTTAAGCTGAGCACGAGCAGGAGATCTTCGCCTATGTTTTCTTCGCGCGAATAAAGTTCGGTGTAAACGATGGCATGATCATAGTGGCTTTTGCTGATAATCAGTGATACGGCGGGCTCCAGGATGCGGTTGTTGCGTAGGAACTTTTTCATGTAGCTACCGCCTTCTTCCACTTGCAATATGCGGCTATTTAGCTCTATATCAGAAAGTCTGCTATCTTTGGGCAAGGCCCGTGTGAATATGCTGCGGCTAAAGACTTTATCGGACGCTACATCGCGCGCTGTGAAAACAATCTTCAAACTGTCTTCATCCATGGGGATGACGAGGCGATTATAATATGCTTTATGAGTCGATTGTGCATCATATTTGTTTGTGATACCAATCACATCGTCTATCTTTTGCTCGCTTAAGATAGAGTCTTGCGAGGCGATGGAAAGCCTTACCTCCACCTGTGCAAAATACGCTCCGTTCCCAGCTTCAAAAAGCAAGGATTTATATGGAATCTGATAGTCCAAAAGTATGGTGGTCTCGCCCTCTTTATCCAAAAAGCGATGACTGTCTAAATGCATAAATAAGTATTCATTTGCCAAAAGCGAGAGCGGCAATAGGAAAAGGATAACAGCAAAAAGTTTAAAGGTCTTCATATTCTTCTTCTTTGTTTTTCAATCTGTATTGACCAAAGCCCTTGTCATCCTCAAAGACAAAGCTTCGATTTAGCTTAAAATAGTGCCAGACAATGCTCGGTGGACGCCCGATGGGGAAAGCCTCTGAGCTGATCTGATCCGGCTCGCCGAACTTGATATAGATGCGGCCTCTGTCAGACTTCCAGCCCGGCATGCGTTTGTGGATGCTAAAGCGTTGATCTGCTTCTAATACTCTTTTGTTAAAGAATTCCCGCGTTTCATTTCTCAGCGTTCCTGGGGTTGGATCTTTCAGCTGCCAAAAGCTCTCTATGGCCTCCTCAAATCTATCTTTAGGAACTTTTCTGAGGGTTTTCCATTGAGTTTGCGTGGCGATATAGCGGATTTGCTGCATTTGATCTTTGAGGCTATAATTGCGGGAAAAGGAAAACCAAGCTCGATATAAAAGAGGTTCCACTTTATAGCGGATGTTTTGTTCGTCCAAATAGAGGGTCATCTCACCGATATAATCCTGTTCAAAATACTCTGTAAGTTCCAACTCAAAAGGACTTTCGGGATTGTAGAAAAGGTTGCGCTCGGAGTCTGCCTCGATGATGATCTGTTGTATGTCCAAAGAGAATCTTTGCCTTAAAGTAAGCCTATCTACGAAGCTCAGCATAAGTTCTTGCGGGATATATTCAAAGCCCTCTTTTTCGGCAATGATATATGCCAAGCCAATCTCGGTATCGCTATCGTCGATCTTGAAGGATTTGTTAAAGCTCTTTTTGTCGCCCAGATGTTTGTTTTTCAGAAAGACATTCAGGGTGTAGCTATCCTGAGCAAGTTCCCAGTTTTGAAACACCGGCACGGCGCAATGATTCAGCCAATCCCGCTTGGGAATAGAAAGACTTATCTCCTTGCTGAGCACATGTTTCCTGCGCGAATCTTTCACCTCCAAAGAGAGTTGATACTCGGCATACTCGGCATTTTTTGCAAAAATAAATAAGTCGTAGGGAAAGAGCAGGTTTGCCTCTACCTTTTCGCCAAAGTTCTCGAAGAGAAACTCCTGTGCAAATAGCGTGCTGCCGCAAAAAAGTAGAACGAAAAAGAGGCTAAGACTCCTGACTTTGGACATTTCGCCTCTCCATAAAGTGATCAATCCTACTGTTTGCCAAAAAGCTTATGAACTCACTTTTGATTGCGATGGGATAACCCGCCTGGATGTGATACCTATCGCCACTCGAAACATAAACTATCACCTCCAAAGTGACGGCGCCTTGCTCCTTGATGAATGGCGTCATCTTCTTTAGGATGCCGGCTTTGAGTTCAAATTCGCGGATGGTGACGATCAGTTTGCCCGTCAGCCTTTGCGTGAGCTCTTCAAAGGGAACTACGACTTTCGGCAAGATGCGTAAGATCGTGTCTTCATTACCGTTATATGTGCTTTTATTGCCTTCTATGAAAAATACTTTACCTTCTTCGAGTA
>DUNQ01000056.1 GCA_012839325.1 Candidatus Cloacimonadota bacterium | reverse complement strand
TTGATTGGTGTCGTCATAGTGCAGCGCCTGAAGCTCCGGCTCTTTGAAAGAGTAGCGGATGTTATCCTGCACGCTGATGGCGGGAAGCTGGTTTTGATCCCCGATAAGATAACATCCGCTACTCTTTCAAAGAGCCGGAGCTTCAGGCGCTGCACTATGACGACACCAATCAATCCCTCATGGGACGCCTATTTAGGGTATATGAAAAACGCGGCTGGAACGCTCATATCCATATGCTGCGCAATCACTATCGCATGCATGAAGACATCGCCGAACTTATCGCGCATTATTACGATCACAAGCTGCAAGCGCAAAGAGAAGAGCAAAGAGACCCGCTTGATCTCAAAGACCTCCCGCATCCTTTTGATAAACGCCTGATTTGGATAGATTGCCCGCCCTCCGAGGATGATTATTATGATCCCAAGATGAGCCAGGGCATAGTCCGCCTCGTAAAGAAGATGCAAGAGCTCGGCATCATAAAAGACACAGAGAAGGATATAGGCATAGTAGCCCCATATCGCGCCATGATCCACATCATCAAAAAGGATATTGGCGAGATAACAGTAGATACAGTAGAGCGTTATCAAGGCTCGGAACGCTCTGTAATGATCCTTGCATTCCCCCTAAGATCAAAGCGAGGAATAAGGTCTTTACAATCTCTCAGCAGCGATGGTAAAGTAGATAGAAAGCTAAACGTAGCCCTCAGCAGAGCAAAAGAGAGATTAATAGTCATGGCAAACAAAGAAATATGTCTTGACTCAATACACTACAGAAAGTTGTTTGAACAGATAAGCTCACAAGGAGCTATCCTAAGATTACAAGATTTAGAGTTTTAAGGAGAAAATAATGCCTAATCGAAAGCAAGCACAGAAACAGCTGAACATCAAGCTCGACGAGAAGATCGGCGAAGGAACTTATGCAAACTTTTTTATGATCACAAATTCACCCTCAGAGATCATCATGGATTGCGGCAGGATACTGCCCGGTCTGCCGGATGCCCGCATCTATTCACGCGTGATCATGACGCCCGCGCACGCAAAGCAGCTCTTACAGCTCTTAGAAAAGAACATAGACGGCTTTGAAAAGCAGCATGGCGAGATCAAAGTCCAAGGTCAGACCGACAACAAGTCGGTAGGCTTCAAGACCACGTAAATCAGCTTGGAAACATATTAAATAAGCAATAAATGTATCTTACCAAGAAAGCAATTGCCCTACCTGCCGCCGAGCTGCATATATCTTGCAAGACACTCGCATACAGTGAGATATTTGACATTAAACATGCCAAATAAAGCATCGTTAAATAAAAAGCTCTTGACGGATAGCGCTCTATCTCTTTTTTGGAACAGATATAGAAACATCATAATGAAAAATAATCTTAATCAGGGAGCAAAATGCCAATGAAGAAATTTTCCTGGCGAGGCCTTTCAATAACCATATTTATTGTTGTGACAGCCTTTTTCTTAGCTCCTTTGGCAATCCCAAACTTGCCCTCTTGGTGGGCAAAACACAAGCTCAAGCTTGGTCTTGACTTGCAGGGTGGGATGCAGATTCTTTTGGAAGTAGATTCTTCCGGTCTGTCTGCCGAGGATGCCCGAAATGCTGTGGAACAAAACACTAAAATCATACGTGAACGTATCGACCGCTTTGGAGTAGCGGAGCCTTCGATCCAAAAGCTTGGTGAAAGCAGGATCATGGTTCAATTGCCCGGCGTGCGCGATTATGAGGCAGCTGAAAACCTCATTAAAAAGACTGCAATGCTTGAATTTAAAGTAGTTGCACAACCCACCGAAGCTCAGCAGGTTTTGGAGAAGATCGACAGTAGTATCACTGCGAATCTCGTTAAGTTCCCCGCACTTGCCGCCATCGACAAGATGGATAAAGAGATACTCGGTACCTTGGAAGAGGACGCAGAAGCAGCCGAAGACGCAGAAGAGGAAGAACCCCTTATCAGTGATACAAAGGGCGTTTTCGCAAGTCTCATCCGTCAAGGTGAATACGATCTTCAAGTTCAATATGAAGATGTAGAATTGATGCAAGATTTGCTTGCAGATTCTCTTTTCCAAACTCTTGTTCCTGCCGGCTGGCAAGTCTCTTTAGAGCGCCCCGAAACCAGAGGTTCAAGAGAAGATCGCAAGATACACGTTCTTTCATCTGCCGTAGAGCTTTCCGGTTCTGACCTTGCAAAAGCCAAGGTAGAATACGGCTCAGCCACCTCTTCAGATCCTCGCATTGCGAACAAGCCTTATATCTCGATAGAGATGAAGCGCGAGGGCGCACGCAAGTTTGAGCGCGTTACTGCCGACAATGTAGGCAAGAGACTCGCCATCGTTTTGGACTCCGAGGTCTATTCTGCGCCGAACATCCAAGAACGCATCGCAGGCGGCAGAGCTCAGATCACCGGTTCTTTCACCACCTCTGAAGCCACCGAGCTTTCAATCGTGTTGAACACCGGAAACCTCATCGCCCCGATCAAGCCCGTATCCACCTCTATCATAGGTGCAAGCTTAGGGATTGACAGCATCAAGAGCGGCACCAAGGCCGGACTCATAGGTCTTGCACTCGTGATGATTTTCGTGGTGATTTATTACAAGCTCAGCGGGCTTTTCACAGACCTTACCCTCATCTTTAACATTGGCTTCATCATCGCCATGCTCACTGCTTTCGGCGGCACACTCACGCTGCCCGGCATCGCAGGTATCATCCTGACAATCGGTATGGCTGTTGACGCAAACGTATTGATATTTGAACGCATACGCGAAGAGCTTGACACCGGCAAGACGCCGCGCTCTGCTTTGGACTCCGGCTATGCCCGCGCCGCGATCACGATTTGGGACTCAAACCTCACTACCCTGATCGCCGCAGCAGTTCTCTTCCAATTTGGAACGGGACCCGTGCGCGGATTTGCCGTCACACTCGCAATTGGAATCATAGGCTCGATGTTCTGCGCGCTGGTCTTCATGCGCTCCATCTTCGAGGCCTATCTATCATCCCCAGACAAAAAGACAATTAGCATTTAAGGAGAGAATGATGAGATTTTTTAAGAATGCAAACTACCCTTTCGTTGAAATTCGTAAGTTCTCTTATGCGATTTCTATCATACTCATCCTTACCGCTGTGATCGGAATAGCTGTTAGGGGATTTAATTGGAGCATCGACTTCACCGGCGGCGTGGCTGCAAAGCTTGATCTTACAGCGATCGACTCCAGCCTGCCCAAGGTAAAGATCGATGAATTACGTGATGCGCTGAAGAATCATGGCTATCCCGAAGCTGAGATTCAGCATATTGGCGCCATTGAAAACTCAGACTTTATGATCAAGATCAAGGGGTCTGAGGAAGATGATGTGGATGCCAAAGGACAGATTATCGAGATTATCCGTGAAAACTTTGCCGAATACGTAGAAGGACGCGATATCACCAACGAGGTGATTGCAGAGATCTATGAAGTTGGCCCCAAGGTTGGCGGCGAGCTGCGCAGAGACGTTCTCTTTGCCCTGGGCATCGCGCTGATTCTCATGATCATCTACATCTGGTTCCGCTTTGAATTGGTCTTCGGACTGATGGCGATAGTGGCGCTTGCTCACGACGTTCTCATCGTGATAGGCGTATTTGCCCTCAGCGGCAAAGAGATGACGATTCAGATCATCGCAGCGCTTCTTACCATCGTAGGTTATAGTATTAACGATACTATCGTGATCTTTGACCGCATACGCGAATCGCTGAAAGTGCGCCGTAAAGAGCCTCTGGATAAGGTCATCAACGACTCTATCAACAGCACCTTATCGCGCACGGCTATCACTTCGCTCACCACTTTCTTGGCAACCCTTTCGCTGTATCTCTTTGGCGGACAGGTGTTGAACGACTTTGCCTTGGCAATGTGCATTGGCGTGATCGCCGGAACATATTCCTCGATCTTCATCGCCAGCAACTTGGTGAAAGACTTCGGCAGAATGCTCAAGAGCGAAAAGCAGACCATTCAGCAACTTACCAGAAGAAAATAATCAAATATAAAATAGATAAGAACCCGGGAGAATGTTCTCGGGTTCTTTTTTATTGGCTTTGCGAGAGCACAGGGAGGGACAGCCGTGAACATAGCCGCTGGTTCTTTCATCTATTTCATTATAAAACGCTGATTTTGTCGAGATTTGCTTGACATTTATTGCTCATTCATTTCTTAAGTTAGATTGTATATGAAGAGATATATTTTGATTCTGATATCGCTCGTTTTCATGACGAGCTTCCTTGTCGCCACCGATGGCGCCGAGGCACCCGTATCTATATTACATGATACGAGCTTAGAGGCTTTGGTAGATAGCTTAGAAGTGAAGATATCAGATATCACGTCGCGCGATTCTCTTTTTTACTCAGCAGACAGCATGAGAGCATACTACGACGCCGAACAGATTTGGCTATATGGCGATACATCGGTGAGTTATGGTGCATCACACATCCATGCCGATTCGCTGTTTTTAGATATCAAGAACGAAAGAGCTCGCTCCTTGGGCTTCACCCGCATGCGCGACGGCGATCAGCTTCTCGTTGGCGAAGACGTATATTACGACATTAAAAACCAAACGGGACTCCTCAAACAAGGTCAAAGCTATATAGAGAACGGCTTTTACGGCGGCAAAGAGATACGCAAAGTGGGCGATAAGACCTACGACATTGATGGCGGCAGCTTCACCACCTGCGATCTCGCCGAGCCGGACTATTGGTTCTGGGCAAATCAGATGCGCATCTATCAGGGCGACAAGGTGGTGGGCAAGCACGTTCTCGCCTATGTAAACCATCTTCCCGTCTTCTATTTCCCCTTTGTGGCACTGAGCATCAAGCGCGGACGTCATCCCGGCTTTCTCATCCCCGAACCGGGTTTCAACAGCAGCGACGGCAAATATATCAAAGACATCGCTTACTACTATCCTTACAAAGATTTAGCCGACTTCACCGTGGGCTTTGACATCATGGAGAAAACCGGCTGGAAAAGCCGCGCAAATGCCAACTATATAAAGAGATACCACTACACCGGATCTTTCCGAGGGGGATACCAAAAGAATATAAGAAGGGGCATCACTCAGGACGACTGGTATCTGAGAGCAAATCACCACCACGACTTACCCGAGAAGTCTTCCTTGGATCTTTCCATAGACTTCATCAGCAACAAAAGAATCTGGGAAGGCAGCAGCTTGGTGGATGAGTCGCTTGCGCAAAGGCTAAGCTCTTCACTGGCATACAGAAAGCCCATCGGCAAGACCTATTTCAACGCGGGATTGCTCTTCAACAAAGACCTCATCAACGACAGAGCCACGGTGAGCCTGCCCAGCGCAAACTGGAACGTCTCCACCCGCCCCGTCTATGAACTTCTGGGCTTGAGCTCCACAGGACTTTTATCCAACCTTTCATATCATTACAACGTGAAACTTGAACACAGCGGAGACATACGCGATCCGAAAGCCGATTTCATGGATTACATCTGGGCAAATCGTGATGAAGACAGCGCGGAAGCAGTTCGGCACCACTTTGGCATGAAGCATCAGGCAGGGCTCTCAAACACTTATGTTCACAGGGGATGGCTGAATCTCAGGCAAAGCATAGACTACTCCGAAGCCTGGTTTGATCGCGATAAGAAGGACAAGAGCTTGGTGAGAGGCAACGACTTCTCTGCATCGCTGAACGCAAGCTTCAATCTCTATGGATTGAAACAATTTAAGAGCGGAAGCATCAAAGCCCTCCGGCACGTGATCACGCCCACCATGGGACTGACCTATCTGCCAAATCATACGCGCAATAAAGATTTTTATAGCTTCGGCGGAGTCTCGCTGAGGCAAAACGAGAAACAATCAAATCTCAGCTTTGGCATGAATCAAAGATGGCAGATAAAGACGGGCGAAGGCAAGACCGGCGGGAGAATCAGCGAAATCTTCAGCTGGGATAGCCGCATTGGCGCAAACCTCATCAAGAAAGATAAGAAGTTCGGCAGGATTACACACAACTTCAATTTCCGTCCCGGCAGCTTCTCACTTGGCTCCTTCGGCAATGATCTTTGGAAGATCAGCAATATCAAGGTGGGGTACAACAATAGGCTCAGCCTCGCACAAGATACCTATGCAATCACCTTCAAGCATTTAGGCGTGAGAGATCAATACTTCTCACAAGGGCTAAACATCACCGGAAGCAGTAGATCCGCCGATTATTTCCCGGCTCTAAAGAACGCAACTTTCGACGGCTTCGGAGGCGAGCGCGAACCCACAGATCCAAAATTCTCTGACGACAACTGGTCTCTTGATCTCACTCACGATCTCAGCGCAGACAAAAACCTCTTTAAGACCAAGAATCAAAATCTCAGAATGAGCGCATCTTTCCATCTCACCAAAAACTACTCAATCAGCTATTCAAATTATTATAATCTCAAAGAAGGCGAGCTGATCTCGCAGAGCTTCAGGCTCATTCGCGACCTGCATTGCTGGAAGCTCGATCTCTCATTTACAAAGCGGAACGAGTATTGGGACTATCGCTTGACATTCTTCAACACCAAATTCCCCGATGCGCTGAGGTTGCAGACGCGTGACAGCAAAAGATATTAAACGAGCCATCTTTTTGGATAGAGACGGCACGATCAGCCCCGATGAATATGGCTATAACGGCGATCCCGCCCGCTATGAGCTCTATGAGGAGAGCATCCCAGCACTGAGGATATTCCAAGACTTAGGCTACTATCTTTTCATCGTTACAAATCAAAGCGGCATCGCGCGCAAATACTTTACTTTAGAAGATCTTGACAGCGTCCACGCTAAGATGCACCGTCTCTTAGAGCAAGGCGGCGTCCATCTCGACAAGGTCTATTTTGCACCATATCACATCGATGGAATCCTGCCGCCATATAACGTCCGCCATGAGGATAGAAAGCCCGGTATAGGCATGTTTAAGCATGCTATGCGCGACTTTTCTTTCGATCCCCGAAAGTCCTTCATGATCGGCGATAGATACACAGATATCGCCTTTGCTCAGCAGGCACGGCTAAAGAGCATTCTCGTGCTCACCGGCGACGGGCGCGAGGAATTCTGCAGACTACTGCGCGGCGAAAGAAAGCTGATGCCTAACTTCATTTGCGACAATCTCTTGGCAGCCGCACAGATGATAAAACGATTCTATCCATGAAAGCAAGCACAGGATACTCGCGAGCAAAGTTCTTAAATTTCAGCTTCGATAGTCAAGTCAAGGCGCTTAGGAAGCTCTTACGCGAGCTCGAATACTCCCTTGCAGATGAAAAAAGACGCCGTGAGCTCATAGCCGAGATCCGTTTTCTGACTCCGCTTTGCAAGGAAGAGTTGCCCAAAAACCTGAATGAACTCTTACAAGAACTGCCGGACGACCCTCATCGCCTTTTAAGAAGATTGGCAAAATATCAGAGCGAAAACACCTATAAAGACGATCAGCTCAACATCAGGATAGGAGATGGGCAAGCGGTAGCCGATCCTCATGCCGCGGCGCGTGCAACACAGATTTGCATGATTGCAGATAATCTGCGCAGCGTGTTCAACGTGGGCTCGCTCTTCAGAGTCTGCGAATGCCTTGCGATTTCCGAGCTCTGGCTTTGCGGTATCACGCCCACTCCCGAGCATCCCAATATGGATAAGACCGCTCTGGGCACAATCTCGCGAGTAAAATGGCAATACTTCGATGACACGCATGATGCACTTGCCGCCGCAAAAGAGCGAGGCATGAAAAGCTATGCACTGGAGACCGTGGAGCCCTCGCAGAACATATTTGAGCATGAATTCAAGCTACCCTTAGCATTGGTCGTGGGCAACGAAGCGCTCGGAATTGATCCACAGATAGTACAAAAATGCGATGCAATAGTACACTTGCCGGTTTTGGGCTGGAAAAACTCCCTAAACGTCAGCGTCGCAAGTTCCATCGCACTATATCAAATCATTTTTGGCAATAGCTAAAAGCCTGCCGTAGAACAAAATAACAGACATTATACCACAGACAAAAACTCATCTCATTTCCAAAACAGCCTCATACCTTCCTTATTAGGTACAGCCTATGTTCCGCCTATGATACGCTCATGCCCATGACCACATCATGACCACATCATCGCCAGAACCCAATAGGGAAGCCATCAGAAAAACGCAAGAAAACGAAGATTATCCCAAAAATACAGCAAGAAAAAACCCGGATAATTGCTTACCCGGGTCATTTGTTTTATTAGATTGTATTACTTCATGAGAAGCATTTTCTTTATTTCGCTCTGTGCGCCACTTTCAGCTTTGTAGAAATAGACTCCGCTGGCTACTGAATTGCCGCTTTGGTCTTTTCCGTTCCACACAAAGAGGTGGTCTCCCTGGTGGAGATTGCCGGAATGCAGGCGTTTTACCAGCTGACCTTTACTGTTATAAATGCTCAGATCAAGATCTGCAGGCTGAGCCAGATTCAGCAAGATCGTGGTAGTTGGGTTGAAGGGGTTAGGATAGTTTTGAGCAAGCTTAAGTGCATTGATTGCAGGAGCATTGCTCTCGTCATCCGTAGAGACGGTTTCCATGGTAAGCTTTTGAGCATAAAGCCCCAAAATCTCTGTCTTACCGCTGGAAAGTCCATCAGCCCAAATCACGTAAGCATTGTCATTTAGCGTGGTTGCAGCAGGCATGTACTGGCTTTTGATATTATCGCAAAGCACAGCGCCTTCATTACCAAAGACCAAGCTGCCATCGGGATTTAGATAGTTATAGAAAATGTCGCTATCTTCTGTATAGAACTCTGCCCAAGCTACCATGCTTCCGCCACCGTCGAAGGTGGTAATCGTAGGCTGTTCTTGGGAGTTATTTCTCTCTACCACATGGATTCCATCATCGCCCCAATTGGGAACACCGGGATAGGTAATATATTTTTTAGCTTTGATATCGGGCTCACCATCTGTACCTGTTTCCGTCCAAACAGCTATCACACCTGTATTTGTTTGAGCAAGTTTGAGAGCATCTTGTTCATATATAGTATCGGTAAGAGGGATGCCTGCCTCATCTAAAAGCCTTTCGCCGGTAGGGCTTATATATTGTTCATAATATGAGAAGAAGCCATCTCTTTGATCTCTCCAAAGTACGGAAATATTCTCATTAGGAAGTATGGTCAATGTGGGATAGAGCTGGTTTGGGTTGCTCACATTATCGGTGACGAAGATGCCGTGATCCGCCCAGCCATCGGCAGCGCTGCCGTCATCGGAATTCACCTTTTTGACCATAACTCTTTTGGTGAAGATAACGGGATTTACCTGAGACCATGCAAAGACATTGCCTTCAAGAGCTTCTAACTGGTTTTCGAAGTCATCAAACTCATACTCCGGAAGGGATATCTGAACCCCGCCGGGTCCCCACAGTCTTTCACCATTTTGTATGCGCTGTCCCAAAACTTGGTAGCGCGCGCCAAATGCGGTAAAATACCATTCCCACCAGCCAACATAAAAGCTGCCATCATGATAGCTGACTTGAGGAAGTTCTTGTCCCAATGATTCTTCTGTATCAGCCATCACCTTGAGGCCATTATCGCCCCAAGCACGGTTGCCGTCCACATCGATGAGTTGTGCATAGATTTGAGAGGTTCCGCTGCGGTTATCTTGCCAAACAACGGCAACTTCACCGGTATCGGTCATAACTGCATCCATTTCATCTTGATAGCCTTCATGTTCCACGGTAAGGGGTCTGCCATTGGTTTCCAAGAGAGTGTTCCCATCAGAATCGAGAATCTGGTAATAAACGCGATCTCCGATGTTTGAAAATCTTGTGTCTTTCCATACCATGATGGTGTCGTTATCACGCGCGAATATCCTGTAATCACCTTTTGGAACGTCGCCGGAAAGTCCCCAAAATACCTCAACACCGTTCTCAGCAAGCTGGATATCTCCATCAAAATCAACCACTTGATAGTAGATGCCATCGCTGCCATTACGGATGTCAAGCCAATTGATATAGACATTGTCTCCGCTTACTTTGACGAGGCCGCCCATTTGTGTGAAAGGCGCCGTGCAGATAGCCATGCCATCTTCTCCCCAAAGGGCTTCGCCGCTGGATGAGAGACGCTGAGCATAGATGTCTTCATTGGGAGAGTTACCATTTCTATAGTCGTCCCACACGATGAAAACTCCGCCTGCACCGTCGGATGCGAGTCTGGCAGCACCTTGATCGAATTCTGCTGTGCTTACAGCAACACCGTTAAGATCCCAGAGTTTATCGCCATTTGCGGCAATCTTTTGGGCAAAGAGGTCAGTGTTTTGTGAGCTGAGTCTCTTGTCTTCCCAAACAACTACGGCTGCGTTATCGGACGTGGCTTGGATGCGAGCGTTGTTCTGATGTTCGGAAACGGGTTGATCGCTATCTGAGTAAACGACATAATTATCAGCCCAAAGCATCTGACCGGCGATGTTGATCTTTTGACCATAGATATCGCTATCGGCGTCTTCGCTTGCTTGATCTGTCCAGACAATAACAAAGTCTCCATCAGTAAGCCTTGCCATGCGGACTCCGTTTTGATTTCCGGGTGCAACTGCGAGCTCCATAGGCTCAGTCCAAGTCATTTCGCCATCAGCATTAAAATGCTTGGCATAAATGTCGTCGTTGTCGTTAAATGTGTGAACATAAGCCACCATCATGCCACCCTGTCCATCGGGGAGCATGGTGTTTTGAACTTCATTACCGGGGCCGTCTGCAATGGGAATACCGTTTACAGCCCAGAGGGGATCGCCGGATGCTGAAATACGCTGTCCGTAGATGTCGTAGCCGATACCGCGTCTGTCTGCCCAGAGTATGAAAGCGCCGCCATCGTTGTCGGCTTCCATGTTGAGGCCAATCTGCTCACCGGGGTTCACACAGACGGGCTTTCCGCCTTCTTGCCAGAGCAATTCGCCGGCGTTGTTTATCTTTTGAGCATAGATATCACCGTCTGCATCTGTGGAGAAATCAACCCAAGCGATGATAAAATCGCCGTTGGTGGTCTTGGTGATGACGGGGTCTTCCTGCCTATCATGTTTGTCGTCGATAAGCACGGGGTCTCCCCACACCATGTTTCCATTTGCGTCTACTTTTTGAGCCCAGAGATCGCGGCCTCCAAGCTTGGTATCACTCCATACGTAGATGGCGCCGCCATCGTCCGTTTCGATACCGGTTCTAAACCACTCAATGTTTACACCTTGACGAATGGCGACGGGCGAATCCCACACCAAGTCAGCGGTTAAGAATGCCAAAGTGCTAAGCAGTAATACAATAAATAATGTCCGTTTCACAGGCATCTCCTTATTTGATCATAATAAATTATCGTTTAATTATCTCTTATGTAAAAGATAGTGTTATCCATAGCAAGATGCAAGAAAAGTTCCAATATCTTGCATAATTGTAGGGGGTTAATAGAAGTTAGTGTCATTGTTAAAGTCTTTCATTGCCGTCTATTAAGAACTGTTTTAGCTCGAAAATGTCGTTTGTAAAAAAGAAAGGGGAGAGGGCTTGGGCGCTGAAATCCAGCTCCTGCGGTAGTTTAAAGAAGGAAATATCGGCGTCTTTTCCGCTTTCTAAGGAGCCTATGCGCTCGTCGAGATTTAGTATTTCTGCGCTTTTGAGTGTGATTCTGTAAAGCATCTCTTCTGCGCTGATGAGTGTGCTATCGTCCTGCGTGTAATTCATCATCTTGGCGTGATAAGGCATAAAGAGACAGGTTCCTGCGGCGATATCACTGCCAAGGGCGAAGGGGATGGCTTTGTCTTTGACCCTCTTATAGGGGAAGACTCCGCTTTTAAGGAAGAAGTTTGAATCCGGGCAATGGGCGATTGAGGCGCCGCTTTGTTTGATAATATCCAGCTCCTCGTCGCTGAGGTGAATGGCGTGGCCTAAGATGGTCTTTTTCGTGAGCATGCCGAAGCTTTCGTAAACCTCGGTGTAAGAGTTTGTGTCGAATGCTTTTATTACTTGTCTTATTTCATCGTGGTTTTCGGAGAGATGGGTTTGGATGAAGCTATCGTTGTCTTGCGCATATTTGCCGATCTGACGCATGAGTTCTGCCGAACAGCTCAGCGCGAAACGTGGGGAAAAGATATGTCCGAGTGTGGGGTCTCTCCACTTTTCATCAAGCTCTATGCTATTGGAAAGCGCGTAGTCTGTGCTGTGGGTGAGATATTCCGGCGAGTTATTGTCCATGAGGCTCATGCCTATCTTTGCTTTGACTTTCATCTCTGATGCCACTTCAAA
The DNA here is from genome assembly GCA_012839325.1 of Candidatus Cloacimonadota bacterium. Taxonomy (GTDB): domain Bacteria; phylum Cloacimonadota; class Cloacimonadia; order Cloacimonadales; family Cloacimonadaceae; genus UBA5456. The sequence goes on along the minus strand of DUNQ01000056.1, from coordinate 12,962 downwards.
GGCGGCGTCGGCGGCTTCACGGAAGGGGGCGGTGTAGATCACACAGAAGCTGGTGGCTTTCTTTATGGTGTCTTCAAAAAAGAGGGTGCTGATATTGCGGGCGTAATCATAGTTTTCACAGAGCTTTTCAGCGGGGAAGATGTGGTTTTCCAGCCAGGGCAGAAGTGCAGTCTCGTGCGCGCCTCTGATGTGGAATTGGGAGATATGGGTATGCAGGTCGATGAAGCCGGGAAGGGCGATAGAGTCGCGATAGTCTTGCCAATCTCCATCGTGCCGGGTGAATGGGTGGATCGAGAGTATCTTGCCGTCTTGGACGCTTATAATGTGGTCTTCAAGGGTGAGCAAGCCGCCGTCTTTGGTGGGCGTGATGATGTTGCTGCGATATGAGGTTAATCTTTTTGCCATATCTCAAAGCCGATAAGTTCGCTTTTTCCTAAGCCGAAGTGAAGCTCCGGTGCGTTTTGCGTGGTGGTTCCCTTGGCTGAGCTCAGTTCGCGGGTGAGCGTGTAAGTTCTGTCTTTATCCTTTAGATGCACGAGTATGCGGGTGCCGAAGGCGGGGCTATTGGCGATACTCTCGTCGGGGGAATCTACCGAGGTGATGGTTATCTCGTCGTTGTGATGCACGGGCTTCAGGTATAGTGCTTGGTTCTTTGTGTTTGTAGTGTTTGCAAGTATCTTGGTGCCGTTGCCGCTGCCTATCACAAGGTCAATCAGTCCGTCGCGATTGAGGTCTCCTGCGGCGCAGCTCCAGCCGTTATAGACTCTGCTTCCGCTGAGATAGGTGATGTCTGTAAAGGTGCCATCTCCATTATTGCGATAGAGATAGCTTCTGTCATTTTCATAGACGGAGGTGATGTAGATGTCTAAATATCCGTCGTTGTCGGCGTCGAAGAAAAGGGGCTCGGCGTGAAGCTCGTCATAGGTGATGCCGCTCTCTTTTGTGACGTCTGTAAAAAGCCAGTAGTAAACTATGTCTTCTCCAATCTTGCGCTCTTGCATACCGTCATTGCGGAGCAGCATAGTCTTATCAGAAAAGTCGATGAAGCGCGGATGAGCGAGATTTGCGATGATGAGATCAAGGTCGCCGTCGTTGTCGAAATCTCCCCAGTCTGCGCCAATGCTATGACCGTAGTAGCCGTCTGTGAAATTGCCGGCAACTCCATAGAGTGCAGCGAGATCGAAGAAGCAGTGGTCTGATTGTTTGAAAAGAAAGTTTCTGTTTAGGCGGTAGTTCGTCACCAATATCTCTTGCTTGCCGTCGTTGTCGAAATCGGCGGGGGCTACTCCGCGTCCGGCGAGTCCGGGCTCGGTGGTGTAGGGTGCGTTCCAGAAGCCAAGTTCTTCGCTCTTGTTTGTGAAAGTGCCTTTGTCGTTGTGCCAAAACATGTCAGGGAAGCCGCTTTGCTGTTGCCATTTCTCATAGTTTGCAATGTAGAGCGAGGGGAAGCCGTCGCCGTCTATGTCAATCAGCGCCAAGCCTTCGCCGGGCATGCCGTCGTCGATATCGCCTGCTTTGGCGTTTACGCTCACGAAAGAATTGTCCGGCATTTGTTTCATCAGCGTGTTGCCGGGTGTTTCGGAGGAGTGGGAGATGCTCACGAAGTCTAAGAGTCCGTCTTTGTTAAAGTCTCCCCAGATGCCGCCGCTGCTGTTGAGCTTGGTGAGATTGCTATCGGGATGGGCGCTGAAATTGAAAGAGCCATCGTTGTGGTAGATGTGTTTGCCGTTGAAAAGTATGTCTATGAGTCCGTCGTTGTCATAGTCCGCAAGGGCGACGCGGGTGTAGCGCTTGCCTTCCATGCTGCGGGTGTCTTCAAAAGTGATGCCGGTGTAGCCGAAGACCTTTCTTAAGTGTTCAATGGGCTGCTTTTTGATTCTCAGACGGGCTAAGATGGCGGTGATGGCGTCGTGTGCATCGTCGTCATACTTCTTGCGGGGTGCGCCTTTGATCAGGGCTTCGCCATAGTGCTTGATGGCGCGCTTTTGCATGTTTCGCGGTCTGAATAGGGAGTGGTATCTGCCTTTCCAGAAGGCGAGTTCAGCTTGTTCGCCGCGGTCATTATTGGCAAATTCTATCTCATCGAGTTTCTTGAGAGTTTTCTTTTGCATGCAGGATACTCGGCGGAAGATGTTTGAGATATCGTCTTCGGAGCCGTAAAGTCCTGCCTTGTCGAGAAGGAGGTAATACTCGGCTTTTGCCATCTGTAGCTTGAGTTTGTTCTGCCATTCTTCGGCGCTGTAGTGGTCATAGAGAACTGTGGTTTCATCGCTGTCTTGGGCGTGTTTGATGAGCTTGATAGCCTTCTCTATCATGGCTTTGCTCTGTTTGCCATCCTGATAATCTTCCCTGAAACCGGGGCTCAGGAGATAGATTGAGGCGATGAAGGCGTGCGCGGCGCTGTCTTTGCCCTGATCTTGAATTATCTGCAAAAAGTGATCGTAATCCAAGAGGCGCAGGGCGTGGAATGCCTCGAAATAGAATACTGCCTGCATCCAGCGTGAATGGGGGAAGGTGGCTTTGAAATCCTCTATCAGCTCGAAGGCTTCATAGCTGCTATTGGCTACGGAAAGCTCGTCGAGGCTGCTCTTTGCCATGGCTTCTATGATGTCGTTGTATTCATCGACTGTGCTTATCAGCTCGGTGATATCAGAGTGTTCATCAGCCGTGATATAAAAGGCGAAAGTGAGGCTATCGGCTGTGTTGTGAAAGCTCTCTAAAAGGATGTCCATCTTGCTTTGCAGTATTTCCGGGCTGTCGTCGGTCATGTCTTTGAGGATCAGCCATTGCAGGGCATCTTCGAGGCTACCGAAGTCTTTGGCGATGCTGAAGTGCAGCTGGTTTGCCTGTTCGAGATTTCCCGTGCGTTGCGCGTATTCTAAGAGTAGCTTTCTATCTTCTATGTCGGGTGAGTCTTTAAGCAGACTGAATTCATCCATATACTTCTCTATGAGCTGGAATTGTTCGCGCTCTAAAAGGAAGTCGAAGTCGTCCGGGCTGAGTGCGTTCGCACCTGCAAGAAGTATGAAATAAAGCAGGATAACAGCGAGTAATGCTTTCTTCATGAGAGTTCCGGGCGGGCTAAGATGTCGGCGATGTCGTCTGCGCTAAATTCATAAGCAGTATTGCAATAGTGGCAGACGGGCGCAATGCCTTCCTTCATGCTTTCGAGTTCTTCACGGCCTAAGAGTGCGAGCGCATCGGCGAAGCGTTCTTTGCTGCAAGTACAGCTATAATTGAGCTCAGACTCGCTGTATATCTTCCACTCGAGCCCTTTGAGGATGAACTTCTCAAGGATCTCTTCCATCTTGAGTCCCATGTCCATGAGGTCGGAGATATTGGGGGTGTTTGCCATGTTTGAATTGATTCTATCGGCGATCTCAGGGTCTGCAGAGGGAAGCTGTTGGATGAGTACACCGCCTGCTGCACGCACCTTGGCATCTCTATCGATGAGCACGCCGAGGTTCACAGCTGTCGGGGTCTGTTCGCTCTGATTGTAATATTCTGCGAGGTCGCTGCCTATCTCGCCGGAGACGAGTTCTACACTGCCTTGATAGGTGATCTGTGAATTGCGTTGTTTGATGACGGTGAAGAGTCCTTTGCCGAGGTGTTTGCCCACGAGGAAGTTGTCCTCAGGGTCGTCTGCCCAAAAGTCGGGAACGTAGGCATATCCGCGCAAGTTTCCCGTTTGGGAGGCTATCACCAGTGCGCCTTTGAGTTCGCCTTCGGCGTCAATGCGTATGCTCACTTCGGAGGCGGGGCTTTTCATCTCTCCGCTCATCAATGCGGCGGCTGTCATTAGCCTTCCCATCATGATGGCGGGAAGGGGGTAGAGATCGTGTAAGTCTCGTGTCTTTTGTACTAATTGCGTTGTTTCTACGGCAAAGAGCCTGAATTGTTCGTTGGCGATTGCGCCATGTATCAATCTATCTTTCATTCTTGTTTCATCCAATCTGTGATAATCGTGGTCTGAGGGTAATAGTTCTGCAGGATGCTCTTGTAATCTTCATCGGCACGGGCTCTTCTGAGCGCGCCAACTTGGCACATACCTACGCCATGACCGGAGCCGCGGCCTTTTAATGTGATCTTATTGCCCAAAGAGTGTTTTGATCTGCTGCTAATGCCTTGAATATAAAATAGTGAGGAGGGGAGGCCTCCAAAAGCTTGTCTGATCCTGTATTCGCCGGAGAGTTCGATGGTGCGGTCTCCATAGAATTTGATTGAGAGTATTCTGCCGGATGCACCGCGTCTCATGATCTGCACGGAGGTGAGATAGGTGAGCCCCAAGTTCTTTGTAAGCTGTGCTTTGCTGATGCTTCTTTGCCAGTTCATGCCGGCTCTTTCCCAGCTGGTCATACCTTGGGTGCTTACCGATGTGTTGATCCACTTGATTGCTTGCGGCTCTCGGCTGAGATCTATATTGCGCGCGGCATCTAAGCAGGTGCTGCCGCTGAGGTGGCTGAGCGGGGTTCCGTTCCAGATCGCGACTGATGAGTCCGTCTTGCCTCCGCAACTGCTGTGATAGGTGGCGTCCGCTACTTTGTCGTCTATATAAAGAATCTCACCGGCGGTTTCATGCACGGCTTCTTGTATGGCTTCGTTTTGCAGATGCTCGCCTTTATAAACCTGACAGTGTGTTGTGCTGCATAGATCGTATCCATCCTTGGCATGGCGGTTATAGCCGAGAAGGCTGACTGCGTGTGAGCGTGCTGCAACTGCTTGAGCTTTAAGCGCCTCGGCGGGACTGCTATTGCCTATCTCATTGGGCACAACGCCTGCGATATAGGTCTCAAGCGGGAGCAGGTGGTTGAATACGAGCTTGCCATTTTGTGCTTTGACGATGAACTCGCCTTTATAGGTGATATTGCCGAATTGTATGCCGTCTTCGGCGTAGATGCGTATTGGGCTCTCGAAGTATTCTTGATCGCCGGAATCTGAATCTACTCTCAGTGATGCATTCACAATGGGTATCTGCTGGATATGACTCTCGGGATAGCCCATCATCATGGCGAGTTGTTGCGCTTCTTCATAGCTTCTGAAGCTTTGGTCTAAATAGATTGCATATTCGTTCTTGAGCGCGAGCTTGCCTTCTTCCCAGACGAACTTGGAGCTGCGGATGCCTTCTATGTATCCGCGCACACTTTCATCCACTACGCGCTGTATGATGCCATAGCGAGAGTCATTTGTGCTTGTGGGAAGCGTGATCCTGATGGAGCCGCTGTATTCCTTGGCAAAGAAGGGGTCTTGCTCTTGTATGAATATATCTTCACCGCTGATGATGATCTGATTATCCACAGCGATGTTGATCTCTAAATAGAGTTCGTTGTCTCTGATCTCGGCGGCACTGAGCACACCGAAGAGCAAGATGAGGATGACAAGCGCTCTGTTCATGACTATTGTACGGAAGACCCGGGTGAGCCTCCATCGGGGGTTAGAACGTGTAAGCCGCTTTCGTCGTGCGCCGCGAGTATCATGCCTTGAGAGAGCACTCCGCGTATCTTGCGCGGTTGGAGATTGACTACCATTGTGACTATCTTGCCCACTATATCTTCAGGCTTGTAATGCTCGGCAATGCCTGCAACGAGATCGCGCTCTTCAAAGCCGAGATCTATGCGCAGCTTGAGCAGCTTGTCGGTCTTAGGCACGCGCTCGGCAGAGAGAACCTTTGCCAGCCTGAGATCCAGCTTCATGAAGTCTTCAAAGTCTATCTCATCCTTGACGGGATCGTAGTTCTTTTCCGGTTCCACAGCACTGCCTGCATGCAGCTTATCAATCTGCTTCTGTATCTCTTCATCCTCTATCTTTCTGAATAGCGGGCTGAAATCGCCGAGGATGTAGTCTTTGCTTAGAAAGGCGTCATCAAAGGAGTTCAGCGCTTCCAGCTGCATCATATCTCTGAGCTTTTGCATGTGTTTGGGCAGGATGGGGGTGAGCGCCACGCTGATCTTATCCAAGAGCGATGCGCAGGTCCACAGTGTTGCCTGCACTTGATCTTTGTTTTCTTTGATCATTGCCCAGGGCTTGCGTTCATCGAAGAAGCGGTTACCCAAGCGGGCTATATCTATGATGGTCTTGGTGTTTTTCTTAACTTGATATTCGTAGTAAGACTTCCTGATTTCGTGTAGAGCCTCGTCTGCTTCTTTAAGGGTTGTCTTGCAGGTTTCGTCCAGCTCACAGCCTAAGATCTGTGAATCAAAGTGTCTCTTAGCAAAGGCGAAGACGCGATTGGCGAAATTGCCCAAGACATTGTTGAGCTCGCCGTTGATCTTCTGCTGGAAGTCTTTGAAGCCGAAGTCTGAGTCCTGTCGCTCCGGCGCATTTGCCGCGAGATAGTATCTGAGGTATTCGCCATCGAAGTCTTGTACGAACTCATCCACCCAGATCGCCCAATTGCGGCTGGTGGAGATCTTCTCACCTTCGAGGTTCATGAACTCATTTGCCGGGATGTCGTGCGGGAGGCAATAGTCTTTATCTTGTCCCATGAGCATTGCCGGCCAGATCAGCGCATGGAATATGATGTTATCTTTGCCGATGAAGTGCACCATCTTGGTGTCTTTATTTAGCCAATAGTCTTTCCATTTGTCTTTATCGCCCTGCTTTTCAGCCCACTCTATGGTAGAGGAGATGTAGCCGATGGGCGCGTCGAACCATACGTATAGCACCTTACCCTCGGTATCCGGCAGCGGGACGGGCACGCCCCAAGAGAGGTCACGCGTGATGGAACGCTCGATCAGCCCTTCTCTGAGCAGGTTAAGCATGAAGTTTCTCACGTTTTCTTTCCAATAGTCTTTGCCGGCTATCCAATCGCGCAGCCTGTCAGTGAATTGCGAGAGGTCTAAGAACCAGTGTTTAGTCTCGCGGATGATGGGCTCATTGCCACAGAGTTTGCACTTGGGCGACTTGAGAGTAGAGGTCTCATAGGTCTGTCCGCAGGTATCGCATTGATCCCCGCGCGCATGCTCAGCGCCGCATTTGGGACAGATCCCTTCCACGTATCTATCCGGCAGGAAGCGTTTGTCGTGCTCGCAATAGAACTGTTTCGTGGTCTTTGATGTGATATTCCCCTTTTCATAGAGGGAGGTGAAGAACTCCTGCGAGAGCGTGTGATGCTGCTCCCTTGCCGTTCCCGAAAAGTTGTCGAACTCAATGCCTATGCCGTCGAAGGCGTCTGATATCAGCGTGTGATAGCGATCCACGATCTCTTTTGGCGAGATTCCTTCTTTGCCCGCGGAGATGGAGATCGGCGTGCCGTGCTCATCCGTTCCACAGATGTAGATTACGTCTTGGTTTTCCAGCCTGAGAAACCTCACGAAGATATCAGCAGGCAGATATGCACCCGCCACATGGCCTACATGCAGCTTGCCATTGGCATAGGGGAGTGCGCTTGTGACTATATATTTCATTGTTTTTCCTTTAAGTATTCATCATGCAGTTTGGCTACTAAATCAGCGGTCTTATCAGCGGGAAGTATGAACTCCACCGCCGTCTGACTATGCGAAAGCGAGCATTTAGGGATGGCTTTACAAAGAGAGATGAGCTCTGCCATGAGCTTGAGATCGCTCGCCAGACTGTCGCCTATGAGCGATACCGAGCCCAGCTCGTCGAGTTTACCCAAAGTCTTCACCTTGGCACGCTCAAGCGCGAACTCAAAGTCCGACTCATATTTCGGCTCTATATAAACCTCGATATATTCTTCATGATATGAAATCTTATGCAGCTCATCCACCCAAGCCGCGATCATGGCGATGCTCTTTTCTGATGCATCTATCCGATAGCGAAGCAGTTGATCTTTGTGGGCAATAGCGATAATCTCTCTTTTTTCCATATTTCCTTCCTTTATGTTATACTCGTCTTTGATGGTAGTTCCTTCACGAAATGTGAAAGACGACCTGACTTCTACAGGAACGCCGTGCCTCATTGCATATTCTACTGCCCTGGGATGTAAGACTTTGGAACCGCTGAGCGCCAGAGCCAACATATCTTTATACCCGATTTCGGGGATGAGCCGCGCATTCGGCACAACCCTGGGATCCGCCGTGAAAACCCCATCCACATCGGTATATATCTCACATCTATCAGCTTTGAGATAACACGCCATGGCAACCGCCGAGGTATCCGAACCTCCGCGTCCGAGGGTGGTGATCTCCTTGCCGGTACTAACGCCCTGAAAGCCCGCCACTATCACGATCTTATCCTTATCCAGCTCTTCATGGATGCGAAAGGCATTCACCTTCTTTATGCGCGCATTGCCATGATTTCCATTTGTGATGATCCCGCTTTGCGAGCCCGTGAACGAGATGGAGGGCACCCCTTCTTCCAGGAGGGCAAGCGAGAGCAAAGACATAGAGATACGCTCTCCGGCGGTGAGGAGCATATCCATCTCCCGTCGTGAGGGGAAGCGCGTGATTTGATGAGCCAACGCAAAGAGGCTATCCGTGGTCTTTGCCATTGCCGAAACCACGAGCACGATCTTTTCTCCGCGGCGATAGTCCTCTGCAAGTCTGGACGCAATGCGAAGTATGAGCTCCACACTGCCCACAGAACTGCCTCCAAATTTCTTTACAATGAGCGCCATTTTAGCCCTTGATAGCCGCCTCTATCAATCCAAGAAAGAGCGGGTGCGGGTTATTTGGACGAGACTTGAACTCTGCATGAAACTGCACTCCTACGAAAAAGTCGTTATCAGGATATTCAATGATTTCAACCAAGCTCTCGTCCTCGGAGAGTCCGCTCAGCACCATTCCTTTATCCTCAAAGATCTCACGATATTTGTTGTTGAATTCATAGCGATGCCTGTGTCTTTCGCTGATGATATCCGCATCATAGAGGCGATGCACGAGGCTGCCTTCTTTGAGCTTGCAATTATATGCGCCCAGCCTCATCATGCCATCAACCATATCGATATACTTCTGATCTTCCACGATATGAACGACCGGATTCTGCGCATCATAGGCGAATTCCGTGCTATTTGCATCTTCCAGCAAACACACATTGCGCGCGAAATCTATCGCCATCACCTGCATGCCCAGGCAGATGCCGAGACAGGGGATATTGCGCTCGCGAGCGTATCTTGCCACAGCAATCTTTCCCTCGATTCCCCTCATGCCAAATCCGCCGGGGATGAGGATGCCGTCAATATCCATCAGATCAGCTTCAAGATCGCTCTCGGAAGCGGTATTCTCTGAATTCACCCATTTCACCGTCAGATGCGTCCTCTTTCGCGCCGCAGCATGGATGAGCGCTTCGGCGATGCTTTTATAGGCATCGTGATGCTTCACATACTTGCCGCAAACGGCGATGGAAACTTCTCCGCTGCTCTTATCGAGATTGTCCAAGAACTCCTGCCACTGTGCCAGATCAGTCTCACAGGCTTCCATCTTGAAATGATCACAGATGATCTGCGGGAGGTTTGCGCTTTGGTAAATCAGCGGGATATCATAAACACTATCCACGTCGATGGCATTGATCACGCAGTGCTTGGGCACGTTCGTAAAGAGCGCGATCTTTGAATATATCTCTTCGTCAAAAGTCTTTTCACTGCGACAAAGCAGGATATCCGGCTGGATACCGATCTCGCGCAATTTATATACGCTATGTTGCGATGGCTTCGTTTTCAGCTCACCCGCCGTCTTGATATATGGCACATAGGTGAGCATGATATTCAGCGTATTTTCATAACCGAGATCGAGGCGCAATTGGCGAACAGCCTCCAAGAAGGGCAGGCTTTCTATATCACCAACCGTGCCTCCGATCTCGACTATTACTATATCTTTATCTTCAGCCAGAGCTGTGATCCGGCTTTTGATTTCGTTTGTGACGTGGGGGATCACCTGCACAGTTTTGCCTTGGTATATCCCCTTACGCTCGTTCGACAGAACGCTTTCATAGACCTGGCCGGCACTACAACTGCTTTTGCGGCTGAGAGCTTCATCCACAAAGCGCTCATAGTGTCCCAGATCAAGGTCTGTCTCGGCGCCGTCATCGGTGACAAAGACCTCTCCGTGTTGGAAGGGGCTCATATTTCCAGGGTCCACGTTTAGATATGGATCCAGCTTTTGCAAGACCACCCGATAGCCCATTGATTTCAACAAGAGTCCGATCGAGGCAGTCGCAATCCCTTTCCCAAGTGAGGAAAGCACCCCGCCCATTACGAAGATATATTTTGTCACCATTTCTCCTTTATAATTACATCATTTTCTTGAGTGATCTGAGTGATTCTTCAATCGCACCGATGGTGTACTGAAGGTCTTCATCAGTATGACGATAGCAAATGTAGCCGTGGTGGTAGGGCTGTAAGAAGACTTTACGACGGATGAGCTGGGTGTAGAACTCAGTTCTCAGCTTTCTATAGAGTCCTTCGTCGTCTCTGGGGAAGGTGATGAAAGGCATCCAGGGGCCGCCGCTGAATACTGCGGGGATTCCTGTGTCTTCGATAGCCTTCTCAACGCCTTTTGCAAACATATCACCTTTCTTTGCCACGCCTTCAAGCATCTTATCTCTTTGCAGGATTTCGATGGTCTTCAGCGCTGCCACGATGCTGTCGCTATTCGGGAAGAAGGTGGAGGAGAGGAAGACGTCATCGGCGAGAACCATCATGGGATCTTTCTTTCCGACGAGTGCTGCCATTGCATAGCCGTTTGCCATTGCTTTGCCAACCGTGGTGAGGTCAGGGGTGACTCCGAGGAGTTCCTGAGCACCGCCCAAAGCTACTCTGAATCCTGTGCGAATTTCGTCAAAGATCAAGAGCGCGCCGTAGTGGTCAGCCATTTCACGAACAGCTTCGAGATAGCCGGGTTTGGGCATTTCAACCGGAGCTGAGAGGGGATGGCCGATCGGCGTGATGATGATCGCAGCCATGTCGTCTTTATTTGCCTTCATGATCTGCTCGAGACTGTCGAGATCGTTGTAATGGAATTCATGCACGTCTTCGTAGAACTTCTGCGGGATTCCGCCTTTTACTTCTACGCACCAGTCGTGCCAGCCGTGGTAGCCATGACGCGCGATCTGGGTCTTGCCGGTGAAGGCACGAGCCACTCTGATTGCGATCGTGGTGGCATCACTACCGGTTTTCACCAGCGCTGCCATCTCGGCTGAAGGGATAACTTCGATGAGTTTTTTGATCAGATCAGTTTGGATGGGTTGGGTGAGCGAGAAGCAGAAGCCTCTGTCATTCACCTGCTCTTGAACTGCACGATCGATCTCTTCTTCGCGATAGCCGATGATGATCGGGCCATAGGCGCAAAGATAGTCGATATATTCATTTCCATCCACGTCGGTGATGCGTCCGCCCTTTCCATCAGTGAAAAAGATCGGATATTCACCCTGAACAAAGTTATACGGTCTGCGAATTCCCGCAACCGCGCCGGGAACAAGCGTTAACGCTTCTTCATACATTGCCATGCTTTTTGTTAAGGTAAGTTTTTCTGCCATTTTTATTTCATCTCCCATATACTTGCAATTCCCATTCCGCCTCCGATGCAGAGAGAGGCGAGACCTTTTTTGTTTCCTCTGCGTTTCATTTCATGTAAGAGTGTGACGATGATGCGGGCACCACTTGCGCCGATCGGATGACCGAGAGCGATTGCACCACCATTAACATTGACTATATCCGGGTTCAGCTTGCCGATTCCCTCTTTTTCCAGTCCTTTGAGAACGGAAAGAGATTGGGAGGCAAAAGCTTCATTGAGTTCAGCCAGTTCGATGTCGTCCAGCTTGAGTCCGCTTTTTTCAAAGACCTTCTTGATCGCAGGAACGGGACCATAGCCCATGATGGCAGGATCCACTCCGGCGGATGCGCTTTCAACGAAGTAGGCGAGAGGGGTCAGACCCAGCTCTTTTGCCTTGTCTTCGCTCATGAGAAGGAGCAAGGCGGCGCCGTCATTGATTCCGCTGCTGCTGGCTGCGGTGACAGATCCGTCTTTCTTGAATGCGGGGCGAAGCTTGCCCAATCCTTCCTTGGTTACGCCTGCACGAGGCATCTCGTCCCTGTCCACGACTATTGGATCGCCGCGACGCTGGGGAATCGAGATCGGAACGATTTCGTCGGTGAACTTACCGTCGTTCTGAGCTGCTTCAGTTTTGTTTTGAGATAGAGCGGCAAATTCGTCCTGCTCGTCTCTCGTGAGGTTGAATTTCTCCACGAGATTTTCAGCGGTGACTCCCATGTGGTAATCATTAAAGATGTCGCTGAGTCCATCGCGGATCATCAAGTCGGTCATGGTCTTATCGCCCATGCGAGCGCCCCAACGAGCGTCATTGAGCACATAAGGTATCTGACTCATATTTTCCGTACCGCCGGCCAAAACGATGTCTGCCTGACCACTCTGAATCATCAGAGCTGCGAGAGATACCGCTTTCATGCCGCTTCCGCAAACTTTGTTCACAGTATAGGCAGGAACATAGTCCGGGATGCCGCCATGGATGCTGATCTGACGGGCTACGTTTTGACCCAATCCAGCGCCGACAACGTTCCCGATGATTACCTCATCGATGTTGTCAGGATTGACCTTGGTTTCTTCCAAGATGGCTTTGAGGGTGTGAACCCCGAGATCGACGGCGGATACGCCTTTAAAGGCTCCGCCAAAGTTTCCGATAGGGCTGCGCTTTGCGCATACAACTACGGCTTTCTTCATCTTACCTCCAGATTTATTAGATTTTTTCTATTTGTTTGCCATTATAAGAAAACGTCATTTTTAGTCAATGCCAAAATATAGTTTATTTATAATGGCTCACAATTCGGGACGGTTCCTGCTTTTTGCGAGGTTCCGACTCTACTTTTCCGCTTTTGGTCGGGTAACGTCCTCGTTGCCCATGAATCCTTAGAATTAGTGCGCAGCACATCCAATCAATCGAGCGCAGCGAGTCATTGTGGTGTCCTAATATAGTGGACAATTTTTTGGGTTTTCTTAGGCATATTCCAAAATGATGAGCTGGAGCATAGCTCATTGCTACGCTCCGTTTGG
>DUNQ01000055.1 GCA_012839325.1 Candidatus Cloacimonadota bacterium | reverse complement strand
GCGAACTAAAGCTAAGAACAGGATATCGTTATACAGTTTTAGGGCGCGAGACGGATAAGATGCACAGCATTGCCTCTTTCCACAGCGCAAACATAACTTTTAACATTTTACTTAATTAAGGAGAATACCATGCAATCCTTTAGTTTTCATAACCCAACGAAGGTGCTATTTGGTGAAAACCAGATCGCAAATATCGGCTCTCAGATGAAAAGAGACAAGATTGATAAATGCATACTCGTTGCAGGCGGCGGCTCGATCAAGAATAACGGCGTCTATGATCAAGTAGTGCAAAGCCTCGAGAAAAATGGCGTGAAATGGGTGGAAAGCTGGGGAGTTCAGCCAAATCCCACCTTGGATAAGCTTGATGAGATCATCGAGTTTGCACGCAAGGAAGAAGTTCAAGCGGTTCTCGCCGTGGGTGGCGGCTCCGTTTTGGATACGGGCAAGGCGGCAGCGGCAGGATTCTTTCTGGATAATATCTGGGATGCATACATAGGCGAAGACAGAGTAACAAAGGCGTTGCCCATCTATACTGTGCTCACGCTTTCCGCCACGGGAAGCGAGATGAACGGCAATGCGGTGATTACGAATATGGATACCAAGGAGAAAATCTGCTTAAGTTCTATCCACCTTTATCCGAAGCTCAGCATCATCGATCCCTCAGTCCAAAATAGCCTGCCCTTCAAGCACACGGCATCCGGCGCGATGGACGCCATGGCACACATCTTTGAATATTACTTTGTGAACGACACGGCACTCAGCACGCTGGCAATCAATGAAGCTCTGGCAAAGACAATAATAGAATCCACCGATAGATTGCAGGCAAATCCCGCTGATCTCAATGCTCGATCAAACCTTGCCTGGAGCAGCACCTTAGCGCTCAATGGCATCACCGGCGCCGGCTTGGGATTTGGAGATTGGGGCTGTCATGCCATAGAACACGCGATCTCCGCTTTGCGGCCACATATCTCGCACGGCGAAGGCCTGGGCGTGATCTTCCCTGCATGGATAGAATATCTCAGCGAGAAAGACCCTATGCGCTTTAGTCGCTGGGCAAAAGAGATATTCAGTGAAAGCAGCGCAACCTTCGGCGTGAAACACATGCGCCTCAAACTCAGCGGCTGGGGAATGCCCCTCTCGCTAAGAGACTTAGGGATACAGCAGGACGAACTGCCCATTTTGCTTGATATGATAGTAAAATCAGGCACAATCGGCAATGTCTTCAAGCTTGGTAGGGACGAGATTCACATCTTACTAATGCTATGCTTTTAAGCGCATACAAGTCTATTAATATCCCGGGTTCACTCTATTAGAAACCAAAATAAATAAGAGCCCCGGAGTGGAGATTTATACATATTTCCCACACTACCGCTCCATCAATTCCATCTTGCCAATCTTAAATATTTAGCCTTTTAATCCGCATATTATCGCACATTTATCCACTCGGACGGTTTTTTTGTTTGACAATATAGCTATTGTCCAAACTTATCGCTACAAAGGGATTATTTTTATTTTTTGGAATACCAAAGCTTTAAAGAGCTTGATTAAAAGGACGATCAATGGAACAAGACTTAACTCAGCTTGATGCAGTAATTGCGAAGTATCAAGGCAAACCTGAGATATTGATCCCGCTGTTGCAGGAAACTCAAAACATCTTGGGGTATCTCAGCAAGGAAACAATGCGCTATCTTGCCCAAAAAACGGGCATCCCGGCGGCAGAAATATATGGTGTGGCAACCTTTTATAGCCACTTCTCATTAGAGCCCAAGGGCAAATATATCATAAAGATCTGCGATGGAACTGCGTGCCACGTGCGAGGCTCCGGAAAGATCATCGATATCCTGCGCGAGGAGCTTGGGTTAAAAGGGAAGCAAGTCACCACCGATGATAAGCTTTTCACTTTGGAGATCGTCTCCTGCCTGGGTGCATGCGGGCTCGCCCCCGTCTTGGTCATCGATGACAACGTTTATGGACAGATCTCCGCCGAAGCGGCGCAAAAGCTGATCGTCGATATAGCAAAAGAGGAAGAAAGCAATGCCTAAACTCGAACAAATTAGGGATATGTACAATGCTGCCAGCTTGCGCTGTGACAAGCGCATCATCGTCTGTGCAGGAACAGGCTGCATCGCAAACGGCTCTTTAGAGGTTTTTGATGAACTAAAACGCGAGATACTCAAGCGCGATCTCGAAGTGACAGTCTCGCTCAAATCCCACGGGCCCGAAGATAACAAACGCTATGATGTATATATGATTGGCAGCGGCTGTCAGGGCTTTTGCCAGGTGGGACCGCTGGTCACCATTGAGCCTTCCGGGATATTATATGGACATGTAAAGCCCGAAGATGCCTCCGAGATCGTAGAGAAATCCATAGTAGGCGACGAACTCGTGGAACGCCTGCTCTACCACGATCCCGTTACAGACACCACCTATAAAGGGCAGGAAGAGATACCTTTTTACACTAAGCAACAGCGCACCGGACTCAAAGATTGCGGTCGCGTTGATCCCCTAAACATAGGCGAATACATCGCTCACGGCGGCTATTTCTCTGCCCGCGATGCCTATCAGAATTATTCTGATGTAGATCTGTGCAACCTCTTTATTGAAAGCGGATTGCGCGGACGCGGCGGCGGCGGATTCCCCACGGGAGTGAAGTGGAACTTTGCCCGTCTCGAAAAGAACGGAAAGAAATATGTAGTGTGCAACGGTGATGAGGGCGACCCCGGCGCATTTATGGATAGATCCATACTCGAAGGAAATCCCCACAACGTGATTGAAGGCATGATGATTGCCGCCCGCGCGATTGGCGCAGATGAGGGCTATGTCTATGTGCGCATGGAATATCCCCTCGCTTGCAGCCGCATCCGTGAAGCCATCAAGGACGCCGAAGAAATAGGTATTTTAGGCGACAACATCTTCGGTAGCGGAAAGAGCTTTCGCATACACGTGATGGAAGGAGCCGGCGCCTTTGTTTGCGGCGAAGAGACCGCACTTTTGGCATCCATAGAAGGCAAGCGCGGCATGCCCACGCTCAAGCCCCCTTTCCCTGCCCAGAAAGGACTTTTTGACAAACCTACCATCATCAACAACGTGGAAACCCTCGCCCTTGTTCCCGTCGTGATGCAAAAGGGCGCTCAAGGCTATCGCAAAGTGGGAACCGAGAAATCTCCCGGCACCAAAACCTTTGCGCTCACAGGACACGTGGCAAACACCGGACTGATTGAAGTCCCCTTCGGCACCACCATCCGCGAGATTGTCTTCGAGATCGGCGGCGGAGTTTTAGGCAATGACGGCAAAGTAGATAACAACGCATTCAAAGCGATACAGATAGGCGGTCCCAGCGGCGGATGTCTCATCGATGAACACCTCGATCTCCCGCTTGATTTCGACTCCTTAGGCTCCATCGGCGCCATGGTAGGCTCAGGCGGAATGGTGGTGATGAACGACAGCACCTGCATGGTGGGCGTCGCTCGCTTTTTCCTCAATTTCACCCAAAACGAATCCTGCGGCAAATGCACATTTTGCAGAATAGGAACGCGCCGCATGCTGGAAATCCTCACGCGCATCACCGAAGGCAAAGGCGAGCCGGAAGATATTCAGCGCTTGGAAGACCTTGCAAATAACACCATCAAGGGCTCACTCTGCGGCCTCGGCAAGACCGCGCCAAACCCCGTGCTCACCACCCTGCGCTATTTCAAAGACGAATATCTTGCACATATAAACGATCGCAGATGCCCCGCAGGCGCATGCACAGAGCTTCTCAGTTATGAGATAATCCCCGAAAAGTGTGTAGGTTGCACCGCTTGCGCCCGCAGATGCCCCGTGCCTTGCATAACCGGCTCTGTCCGCGAAGTTCACGTGATAGATCAAAGCAGATGCATCAGATGCGGAGCTTGCTATGATGCCTGCACCTTTGGCGCCATCAGGAAAGGATGATTTTTATGAAAGTAATACTCAATGGAAAAGAAGTTAAAGCCAAAGCCGGGATGACCATTCTCGATTTGGCAAGAGAACACGGAATCGATATACCCACCCTCTGTCATGACGAGGAACTCAAGCCTTTCGGCTCTTGCTGGGTTTGTGCCGTCAAGGTGGAAGACCGCAAGGGATTTGTCACCTCCTGTGGCACTGAAGTTTTGCCGGATATGGTGATTACCACGGATAGCGAGGAGATTCACGCCGCGCGCAAGATGGCGCTGGAACTGCTTATCAGCGATCACTATGCGGATTGCGAAGCACCCTGCAAGCTGGCTTGTCCGGACAATGTGGACGTCCAGACCTATGTTTCGCTGATTGCAAACGGCAAGTATCACGAAGCGGTGAAAGTGATCAAAGATACGCTTCCCATGCCGCTTTCGATTGGTAGAGTATGTCCCGCTTTTTGTGAGGCGGAATGCAGAAGAACCATCATCGAAGAACCCGTTGCCATCCGTCAACTCAAGCGTTATGCCGCGGATGAAGACCTCAAAGATTATTGGCAATATATTCCCGAAAAGAAGCCGAGCAAAGGCAAAAAGATCGCCATCGTAGGCGGCGGCCCCAGCGGACTTACCTGCGGATATTACCTCAGTTTTGATGGCTTCGACGTAGATATTTTTGAAGCCGAAGACAAGTGCGGCGGCTGGCTGAGATATGGAATCCCGGAGTATCGTCTGCCTGAAGAGATACTTGACGACGAGATCGATCTCATGTGCAGCGGCGGTATGAAGATACACTATAATAAGACCTTGGGCAAAGACTTCAGTTTAAGCCAGCTCAGCAAAGATTATGACGCCGTTTACGTCGCTATCGGCGCCCAGAATGCAGTTCCCATGCCCGTTCCCGGCAGCGATCTTGAGGGTTGCTATCTCGGAGTGGATTACCTGAAAGCCCACGCCAAAGGCAAGAGCCTAAACTTAGGCAAAAAGGTAGCCATCGTGGGCGGCGGAAACACAGCCATAGACTGCGCACGCACCGCATTACGCACGGGCACAGAGGTCACCATCATCTACCGTAGAACCCAAAAAGAGATGCCCGCAGACGCCTTTGAAATCGAAGCCGCCCAGCGCGAAGGAGTAAACTTCTATTTCCTCAGCACTCCGGTGGAATACATAGGCAAAAACGGCAAACTTCAAGCCGTGAAAGTAGAAAAGATGATACTCGGCAAGCCCGATGAAAGCGGCAGACGTCGCCCTCAGCCCACCGGTGATTTCTTCATTGAAGCCTTTGACAGCATCATTGCCGCCATCTCGCAAGTTCCCGAAGTCGCGCTCTTTGCCGAAAAAGAGAACGAAGTGGAAGGCAAGATGCTTCCCATCTCGCGTTGGCAGACTGCGATTGTGGACGAAGAGAGCATGTATAGCGGCATTGCTAATGTCTTTGCCGGCGGAGACTTCCAGCGCGGAGCCGCATCGGCAATTGAGGCTATTGCAGATGGCCGTAAAGCCGCAGAAGCAATAGCAGCCTGGCTCACCACGGGAAGCATGCCCAAACATCCCTTCATTTTTGATGCCAAAAGAGGGAAATCTCTCAAAGATATAAACCCCGAAGAATATGACATTTTCGAGAAAATCGCCCGCGTTAAGATGCCGGAGATCAAGCTCAAGCAAGCAAAAACCACCTTCATAGAAGTGGAAAAAGGCTTTAGCGAAGAAGAAGCCCAAGCCGAGGCAAGTCGTTGCATTGAATGCGGTTGCCAAGAAAATAGCGACTGCGCATTACGTGATTATTGCAGCGATCACGAGATAGAGATGGATAGATTCTTAGGCTCAATCTCGCGCCACCCAATCGACTACAGCCATCCCTATATCGTGCGCGATTCCAATAGATGTATCAATTGCGCGCGCTGCATCCGAACCTGTGCAGAAATTCAAGGCCCGAACGTTCTCAGCTTCAGCTATCGCGGATTTGGCACCACCATGGAACCGGAATTGGGCGAATCTTTGACCCAGACCACCTGCATCTCTTGCGGCAAGTGCATAGACGTTTGCCCCGTTGGCGCGCTGGTGGAACGCAATCTGAATTACAAACTCAATCCCTTAGAAAAAGACAAGATTTTGCAAAATTGTGGACTTTGCGGAGTGGGCTGCGATGTAGAAGTCCAGCTCCAAGCCGGAGAGGTGACCACCATCACCACGCCGCCCGAGCCCGGATTCAACGGCAAAAACCTCTGTTTCAAGGGCAGATTCGGCTGGCAATCTCGCAATCAGCAGCTCATGAAACCGCTTTTCTGGCGCGACAAAGCATATCAGGAAATCAGCTGGGACGAGGCTTATGAGATCACCGCCGAAAAGATCAAGAAAGCCAAAACCAAGACGGTGGAGATCACGCCTCACATTACTTTAGAAGAGATGCTGATTGCCGATAAGATCGCGAGCAGCCTGCATGTCCCGCTTTCTGCAAACCATATTTACGGCGCCTTCAGCGATCCGCTTTTGGATATTACGCCGAAGGAATTTGCACTGGATATCTTGGACGATTTTGATGAGTGTGTTGTTGTGGGCGAGCTAAATGGCGCCTTGCTCAGTCTCATCAGGCTCAAACAGCGTGCCGGTAAGAAGCTCACCCTTGTGGACTTCCCAAAATCCCATCCATATTCAAAGTTTGCGGATCTCGCTTTAGATTCTCTGGACGAGCTGAAAAACAACCAAAAGCAGCTCTTTATATATAACCAAAACCGCGTCTCGGAACAAGTTGCGCTCAAGATTCACAATCGCGCAAAAAGAGCCGAACGCATCCTGCATACCAGCGATTACGCAAATCACAGCGGATTCTTGGCGATGTCTCCCATGCCCATCAGAGAGAAATATGCAGACTTTGCCCTCTCTTTTGGCAGAGAACCGGCGATCCGCGCAGATTTCATCCTCGCAATCTCCCAATATGAGGAAGATGTGAGAGCAAATCTCATCCTGCCCGCACCGGGATTTTTGGACATAGACGGTCATGTTCTCGGCGATAGGGGCAAGATATCGCGCTTCAGAAACCCGCTCAAATCCAGCATTATCAGCGAGCTCATGCGCCTCTTTTATCGCCTGGATTGGATCTCGCCCGCAACCGCGGATATTCCTTATTGGAACCACCTTGCAGAGATGCTCATAGAAGGGCTTAAAGAGCGTAGAACTAGAGACTTCTCTGCCATGCCAAAGAAAGAAGACTTGGCAAAGAGAATCCTAAGCAGCGATGCGCCCATCCAAAGATATCTGGATGAACTCTATGAAAATCGACATAATATGACCGCTTTTTAACGCGGTTTGATCATCAATAAATCCGGCGGGAAGGAGAGATCTTTCCCGCTATTTTTATGCAAAATTCCGGCTGTTTTTCCACTGCTTCCCTATAGGTTTCCGGTCATGATGTGGTCATGATATGGTCATCACCATGAGCACATCATCATCATATTATAAGCTGTATCCAATAGGGAAGGCATTGCAAATAGAAGAGTTAGAGCTACACGAAAGAGAAGCATCACGCCGAAGCATGAGAAAAGAATAAAAACAGAGCTTTCAAAAGGACTTTATGAAGGGAAAATAGCCCTAAAAAATAGCAGAAAACTGCTTATGTTTTCACGATAGATTTCACCCGCTCTTTCAAGGACAATTTTCAGCCAAAAAGAGGCAAAAACCACAAAAGTCCCATCAGCACAAAACTTTTTTCAAAAAAATTAAATATCACCGCTTTTGCAAAACTCCTTCATTTAGTAAGGATTGAACGATAAAAATCTTTAATTTCTAAGCTATTGATACTAAGAGTCTTACAAAACGTAATGGAAATAAAACAAAAAAGATGTTGACATAAATGCGTAAATTTTAAAAAGGGTTGTAAATGAGATAATTATCCAGTGTATAGAGTGAAGCCAAAAAAGTGATTGACAAAATAAGGGTATCGAAATTTATTGAAATGACCCACATGCCGATGTAGCTCAATGGTAGAGCAATTGATTTGTAATCAATAGGTTGGGGGTTCGATTCCCTTCATCGGCTCCATATTGGTTTTGTGGAGAGGTTTCCGAGCGGCCAAAGGAAACAGACTGTAAATCTGTCGTCAGACGACTTCGAAGGTTCGAATCCTTCCCTCTCCACCACATTTTAAGGCGGGAATAGCTCAGTTGGCAGAGCATCAGCCTTCCAAGCTGAGGGTCGCGGGTTCGAACCCCGTTTCCCGCTCCATTTTAAGATGAATCAGCCACTTTTTTGGTGCAATATAAAAAGGCTCAAGTAGCTCAGTCGGTAGAGCGCATCCTTGGTAAGGATGAGGTCACCGGTTCGATTCCGGTCTTGAGCTCCATATTTTTTACGGCGGAGCATGGGAGAGATCCCATGTTCATGCCATATTTAAAGCGAATAATAAAAGGACATGGAAGAGTAATTCCAGGAGGAACAATGGCAAAAGAAAAATTCATTCGTACCAAAGACCACGTCAACGTCGGTACGATCGGTCACATTGACCATGGTAAGACGACGCTCACCGCTGCGATTACGGCTTACCTGGCAAAGAAAGGTGGAGCGCAAGCTCTCTCTTTTGACAGTATAGACAACGCACCCGAGGAGAAAGCTCGTGGTATAACTATCGCAACATCACACGTTGAGTATGAGACAGAAAATCGTCACTATGCTCACGTTGACTGCCCGGGTCACGCCGACTATATCAAAAATATGATCACCGGTGCAGCCCAAATGGACGGTGCCATCCTCGTGGTTAGCGCCTATGACGGCCCTATGCCTCAGACTCGTGAGCACATCCTGCTTGCACGTCAGGTTGGCGTTCCCGCAATCGTCGTATTTATGAACAAATGCGACCTCGTTGAAGACGAAGAGCTTCTCGAACTCGTTGAAATGGAAGTTCGTGAGCTTCTCGATAAGTATGATTTCCCCGGCGACGAAATCCCGGTTATCCGTGGTTCAGCCCTTAAGGCACTTAACGAAGATCCGGAAGGCGAAGCCCAAATTCAGGCTCTTATGGATGAAGTTGATAGCTACATTCCGCTTCCCGAACGCGCAACCGACAGACCTTTCCTCATGCCCGTGGAAGACGTTTTCTCTATCCCCGGTCGCGGAACGGTTGCAACCGGTCGTGTAGAACGCGGTGTAATCAAAATTCAAGATAAAGTTGAGCGCGTTGGAATTCGCGAAACAGTCGAGACCACCTGCACAGGCGTCGAGATGTTCCGTAAGCTTTTGGACGAAGCCCAAGCCGGCGACAACATCGGTTTGCTCCTTCGTGGATTCAGCAAGACCGACGTCGAGCGCGGAATGGTTCTTGCCAAGCCGAAATCCATCACTCCTCACACGAAGTTTGTAGGCCAGACCTATGTTCTCACAAAAGAAGAAGGCGGACGCCACAAACCTTTCCAAGATGGATATCGCCCACAGTTTTATCTTAGAACCACTGACGTTACCGGCAGTCTTACACTTCCGGAAGAAGTCAAGATGGTCATGCCCGGTGACAACGTTGAGATCACCGCTGAACTGATCACCCCGATCGCCCTCGAACTCGGACTGCGCTTTGCAATTCGCGAAGGTGGACGCACAATCGGTTCCGGCGTTATCTCCGAAATCATTGAGTAAAATTAAGTAATATTGGAAAAAGAAGATGAGAGATATAATCATCCTGGCTTGTGAAGAGTGTAAGCATCGTAATTATACGACCACTCGTAACAAGCGCAAAAATCCGAGCAGGCTGGAACTGAAGAAATTCTGCCCCAACTGCCGGAAGCATACAAGCCACAAACAGCGCTAAGCGCTAAATTATAGATATGTTGCAGGACAGTAGCTCAATTGGCAGAGCATCGGTCTCCAAAACCGAGGGCTGCGGGTTCGATTCCTGTCTCCCCTGCCATTTTTATTCCATTAGAACTTTCAGCCTCTTTCGGATAGTATATCTGAAAGAGGCTTTTTTACTACTTTATTCTCTCAAGCTCTTAGTCTATCCAGTAATCGATTCTTATGCACCCGCAGCAGTCTCGTTTAGGCGATCAATAATGGACACTCTGAGAACGCTTCATTGCAGCTTGCTGGTCCATACCTACTCTTTGGCGGACTAAAATAGTTAATGGAGTATCACCAAATTCACGATCATAATCTTCCCTAGTGCCTATTTCATGCCATTGCTGTCACTATGGAGTCAAACGATGCCTGTCTCTGGGAAATAGAGATGCTTCTCTTACGTTTTTCAACCCGAGCATTTGAGCTGTTAAGCGTTCCAAACCAATAGCCAAACCTCCATGAGGGGGCATTCCCT
>DUNQ01000054.1 GCA_012839325.1 Candidatus Cloacimonadota bacterium | reverse complement strand
TCCCGTATGGTTCTCTGTTGAAGATGTAATTGATCCATTCGACGGTAGCCCGGAAGACTTAGGCGGCGTGACCATCATGGGCTTTGCAACGGTTGGCAATGCGAATGCTGATGAGGATACGATTGACGGAACTGCATACACTGAATTAGTATATCCCGGTTCTTTGATCAACTCCGAAATCACCATCAAGGCAACCAGTGGTAACGCTTCAGGTCAGATTACCTCGAAACTGCCGCTTATCGGCCCGATGGTTCACCTTACTACAAACCCACGTACCTTACACATGGGCTTTACAGGTCCCAGCACTAAAGAGGCAGATATCATCCTCTTCAACACTGATGGACAAGGAACCCCGGTTAAAAATAATAAATGGATGATAGATGGAGGCCTTACGCAGATTATCTGGAATACTGACTACGTAGGTGCTGACTACAACTATGGTCCTTTCGATGGGAATCAGAATGAAACCACGATTTACACGAATACCGAGGGCTACGCCTACAGTAGATGCAAGGTTCACAGAACTTCCCTTACACCTCCTCCCCAAGATGGAGATCCACCGGAAGAAAACGTACTCATGATTACAGCTTGGCTGTATGGCGACGCACAAAACGAAGAAGTGCAGACTCAGATTACCGTTTGGTATTACTCTGGACCGGCACCCTTCTAAATAAATAAATCTATGCGCGGGGGCTGAAATATGCCCCTGCGCAAACATAAAACTAAGGAGCAGCGATGAATAAAAGATTCCGACAAGGAACAAAGATTTATGTTTAGATTGTTTAAAATAAAGAGAATAAGGAAATAGAAAATGAGCTTTAACCCTTCATTTGCAAGATTGGGCGAGATCCTCATCCATGAGGAATTCGTCACAGAAGACCGGGTCAAAGAAGCAATCGTCAAGCAAAACAACTTTGGTTTGAAGCTTGGTGATACTCTTATTAAACTTGGTTATATCACTGAAAGACAGCTGCTGACAGCACTTCACGCTCAGCTGGATTACGACATCGTCAAAGAATCCGAGCTGATGGAACTGGATATCGACGTAGTCCGCCAGATTCCCGAACCTTATGCAGTTGAAAATAAAGTTATCGCCTTGCGCGAAGACTCAGACGGCATTGTCGTAGCGTTTGTAGATCCCGAAAACCTCACGGTTTTGGATAGCCTCAAAAAGCTTTTGGGCAAGAATATTAAACAAGAAATCATTGGGGAAACCACTTTAAGAGATACCATTGAAAGGTATTACAAGAGCATTCGCACCACCAGCGAGGTCGAAGATGCAGTTGATAATTTCGACTTTGTGGCTGTGGATGAAGATGAAAATGAGATCTCGATTTCCTCAACTTCCGACGAAGCCGACGCACCCGTCGTAAAACTTTTGAATCTCATCATTATTGAGGCAATCAAGGCAAACGCGACTGACATTCACATCGAGCCCATGAATAAGAATACGCGCGTTCGCTATCGTGTGGACGGTGCCTTGCGTGAAGTTATGACCCCGCCCATTGCCATGCATGCCGGATTGATCTCCCTGGTCAAGGTTATGAGTAAGCTCAACATCGCTGAAAGACGCCTTCCGCAAGACGGTCATATCTCGCTCAAGACGGCTCTCAAGAGCGTTGACGTCCGTGTTTCAATCACTCCCACAGTGCTCGGCGAGAAGGTTGTTATGCGTCTTTTGGATAAGGGCGACTTTGGCTTTGTGCTTTCTTCTCTCGGTTTTGAAGAAGAAGATATGGCGATCTTCGATAAGATTATTCGCCGTCCTTATGGAATTATCATCGTTTCCGGCCCCACCGGTAGCGGTAAATCAACTTCTCTGCACGCTGCATTGAAAGAGATTTTGGATATTGAAACTAATATCGTGACGGTGGAAGACCCCGTTGAATATCGCCTCGAAGGTGTCACCCAGATCGAGACCAAAGAGCAGATTGGACTTACTTTTAGCACCGCTCTGCGCTCTGTCTTGCGTCAAGACCCCGACGTTGTGCTCATTGGTGAAATTCGTGACGAAGAGACGGCAGACATTGCTATTAAGTTCTCACTAACCGGACACTTAGTTTTCACTACGCTGCACGCGAACGACGCTCCATCGACCGTTACTCGTATGATAGATATCGGAATCAAGCCCTATCTCGTGGGCTCTTCCCTCTCACTCGTGATGGCTCAGCGCCTCGTTAGAAAGATATGCCCCTATTGCATCGCAGATTATGAACCTACAGAACAGGAAATCAGCGACGCCGGTCTTACAGAGCAAGATATTGCCGAAGCCGAATTCAAGCTTGGCACCGGTTGCGTACACTGTGATAACACAGGATTCCGCGGCAGAACGGGCATTTTCGAACTCCTTACCGTAGATCCTGAGATCCGTGGCATCATTTATGAAGGCGGAAACCAAGACCTCATTCGTGAAGCTGCTCTCAACTCAGGAATGCGCACCCTGCACGACGCCGCTGTGATCAAGATGAAACGTGGTGTTACAACAATTCGTGAAGTAATCAAAATGACAATCGTTGAATAAGATAGACTAAGAAGGTAGATATAATATGCCAAATTTTTCCTACATCGTAAAAGACGCCAAAGGCGCAAGAGTAGAAGGTATTATCAAGGCTGACACCTTGGATATGGCGGTGGAGAAGCTCGCAAAAGAAGGCTCCACTATCATCTCCGTCAAAGCTGCCGCAGAGGGCGCTTTCAAAGGCAAACTCTCGCTCTTTGACAAAGTCATGCTCACCATCTACAAGATCCGTACGGGTGTTTCCCTAAAAGTTCTGGTTTTCTTCACCCGCCAGCTCTCGACCATGTTCTCCGCAGGTCTCACCATTGAAAAAGCAATAACAGACCTTGAAAGTGAAGAGACAAACAAAAGATTTGCCAAGGTACTGCGAAAGATCAGTGATGATATTCGCAAAGGATTTTCGCTTTCAGAAGCGATGTCCCAGCACCCCGGCGTGTTCAACCCGCTCTATATCGCTCTGGTTCAGGCAGGTGAGATGTCAGGTACCTTGCACACAGTTTTGGATGAGTTGTCAGACTATCTCGAAAAGCTCGAAGACACTCGCCGCAAAGTTATGAGTGCAATGGCATATCCTATCTTTATTATGATATTCCTCATCGGAGTTGTCTGGGGAATGTTCTATTGGATCATCCCAATGTTTGGTGCGGTCTATGCCGACTTCGGTGCAGATTTGCCTGCGCCTACATTGGTGGCGATAGCCATTAGTGACTTCATAGTAAATAATCTATTCTTTGCGATATTGATATCCATCCTCGCGGTTGCTGCCATCTTCCTGCTATATCTAACCGATAGGGGAAGATATATCATGGATACGATGAAGCTCAAAATCCCTGTGATCGGCACGGTTATCACAAACTCGATTATGAGTAAATTTGCACGTACCTTCAGCATTCTTATGGCTGCGGGTGTGCCTATTATGGATACCATGGAGCTCACCGAAAACGTAGTTCAAAATGCCGTTGTAGAAGGAGCGGTACGCCGTTCACGTGTGCTCGTAAAAGAAGGATATGGTGTTGCAAACGCCTTCCGTAGAACCGGTCAATTCCCTCCCACTCTCTTGCAGATGATGGCAACAGGCGAAGAAACCGGTGATATGGACAAGCTCTTGGGTAAAGCAGCCGAGTTCTATGATAAGCAGGTTGATAGTGTGATCGATAGACTCACCTCCCTGATCGAGCCCTTGCTCATCGTTATCATGGCTTTCGTAGTGGGTGGAATCATCATCGTGATTTACCTGCCCATCTTCGACCTCGGTGAAGCTATCTCTCAAGGCTTCCACTAAAGCTAAGTTAAATATATTACGACCCCGGTCTCCAAAAGCCGGGGTCATTCTTATAAAACATTACACAGAAAAAGATTGCAAGCAGCCGTCGATATTTATATAACACAAATATTTCTTTATTTTTAGATTTATTGCCACATTTGGCTTGACAGATGGCTGCGTTTAGAGAAACTCTGTTCAGGAGTAGAGTATGATCGAAGTTATCGTTGAAAAGTGTATTGGTTGTAGTGCTTGCCTCAAAGCTTGTGCTTACAATGCAATTACTATTGTTTCTGATCTTGCCGTGATAGACAAAGACAAGTGCGTCCTCTGTGCAGCCTGCGTTCAGGCATGTCCCACAGAGGCGATTGTTATTCATAAGGCAGAAAGAGCAGAGATAAATAAGGATGAATATAGCGGAGTTTGGGTCTTTGCGGAACAGCGCGAAGGAACCATAGCCGGCGTCGTTCACGAGCTTTTGGGCAAAGGGCGTGAATTGGCTGACGAGCTTTCCACAGAGCTTTGCGCCGTGCTTTTTGGCACAGATTTAGACGAGATGGCAAAAGAGCTCATCGCCTATGGTGCAGACAAAGTCATCCAAATCGATGATCCCGCCCTAAAAGACTTCCGGGATGACAAATACACCGACGCTTTCGTTTATCTTACGAATAAATATAAACCCGAAATCGTGCTCGCGGGCGCAACTGTCACCGGACGCAGCTTCATTCCCAGAGCGGCGGTGATCCTCAAAACGGGGCTCACTGCGGATTGCACCGGACTTGCAATTGATCCTGAGAATAGAAACCTTTTGCAGACCCGTCCTGCTTTCGGCGGCAATATCATGGCGACAATCATCACAAAAGATCATAGACCCCAGATGGCAACAGTGCGCCATAAGGTGATGGATCCTCTTCCGCGAGATGATTCCCGCACCGGTTCTATCATCAAAGAGGAGTACGACTTCACCGCCAAAAAGGACTCAAGCACTTTCATTTCATTTGAAAAAGAAAAGACCAACCTCATAAACATCACGGATGCCAATATCATAGTATCCGGCGGACGCGGACTCAAGGAAGCCAAGAACTTCGCCTTGCTCGAAGAGCTTGCCGGAGCCTTGGATGGTGCAGTAGGCGCATCCCGTGCCGCTGTAGATTCCGAGTGGATTGCCTATTCCCATCAAGTGGGGCAGACCGGCAAGACCGTCAAACCCGGCATCTACATCGCCGTCGGCATCTCAGGAGCCATCCAACACCTCGCCGGAATGAGTTCCGCAGATTATGTAATAGCAATAAATAGAGACCCTGATGCGCCGATCTTCAATGTTGCAGATCTCGGCATAGTCGGCGATCTGTTTGAAATAGTTCCAAAACTCATAAGACACGTAAAAGACATAAGACAATGAAATTACACACTACTCAGGTCGTCATAGATGCAAACAATACCCAAAAGAGCCTGCCTCTTAAACTTGATATAATCACAAAAGATCTGAGTCTTGAAAACAGCGTTGCTTATTGTCCGCTCATCAATGCTCACGATCATCTTGTGGGCAATTGGTATCCCAAAGCCGGCAAAGATCATCCCTATCCCAATTCCCATATCTGGGTGGAGGATATGAAGGTCTCGGAGAGCTTTTTAGAGAGAAATATATATTGGTTCAATGATGGCAGCTTTGATCTCCTCGTGCCCGAAGCCCATACTTTAGCACGTTTGGGAGCATATAAGAGCCTCTTCAGTGGCTGTTCTGCCGTGCAAGATCATGGTCCCAATCAACCGCCGAGATACTACCGCGAGATGCCCATAAATGTGATAGAAGCCTATCGGCAATGCCATTCCATTACCTTAGGGAACTGGTGGGGCGGCGAAAGCCCGGAAAAAGAAATGGAGCTATCAGGCGGCAAGATGCCCTTCATCATCCACCTCGGAGAGGGCACCGATGATGTCACAAAGCAAGAGTTTGCCGAACTTGAAAAGCGTGGATTGCTCCGCGAAAACACTCTTTTGATCCATGGTATTGCCTTTACCAAAGAGGAGATAGCGCGCATTGCCGAGGCGAAAGCTTCCGTGTGCTGGTGTCAGAATTCAAATGACTATCTCATCGGCAAAACCTTTGACATAGATGCTGCCCTAAAGCTTGGTGTAAATGTAGTTATAGGTACGGATTCCACCATGAGCGGAGGCATCAATCTCATCGCCGAACTGCAAGAGATACACGAGAAATATCCTCACATTCCGCAGAGTCAGCTCTTCCGCATGGTCACAGAAAACAGCGCAAAAGCCCTCTACTTGCCCGAAGATTATGGCAAGCTCAATCCCGATCGCTGTCGCAACCTGCTTGTTCTCGATCGCATAAAAGAAGATCCCTTTGCAAATATTCTCGAGCTCGATGCCTTGTCGATCAAGCTGCTCATCGTGGAAGATATTCCTCGTTTCGGCGATAGAGAAATCTTCGATTATTTCCCCAAAACCGAGCATGAATACACTTTCTTTGAGATAGCCGGGCGAGAGAAATTCGTGATCGGCGATCCGCTTGCCATCAATGAAGAGATAGACGCGGCTCTCGGCTACCACAAAGACTTCCCCTTCCTTCCTTTTTGAATCTGATTTGGGCGCCGCCTTGAAAACCTTGGAAGTCTGTGAGATATTCTATAGCATTCAGGGAGAATCGTCCTTCAGCGGCATGCCCTGCATCTTCATTCGCCTCGCCGGTTGCAACTTGGATTGTAGCTATTGCGATACCCGCTATTCACACGCAAAAGGTCGTTTGATGAGCTTTGAAAGCATCCTCGTAGAGGTAGAACAATATCCTGTTAAACTGCTTGAAATCACCGGCGGAGAGCCTCTCTGCCAAGCTGAAACAATCCCGCTGATGCACGCTCTCATTACAAGAGGTTACAAGCTCCTCATGGAGACCAATGGCTCGCTTTCCCTGCAAGATGTGCCCTCCGAAGTGGTCAAGATCATGGATATCAAGTGCCCCGATAGCGGTGAAGGGGAGAGCTTCTTGCCCGAGAATCTTTCGTTCTTACAGCCTCACGACGAGCTCAAATTCGTCCTTTCCGGGCGCGATGACTACCTCTTCGCCAAAGATTTCCTGCAAAACCATCCCAATCTCACGCAGCTCATCCACTTTTCCGTAGTCTGGGATAGGCTCAAGCCCGAGCTTCTCGCATCCTGGCTTTTAGAAGATGGTCTGAATGTAAAACTCAGCCTACAATTACACAAAATATTGGACGTAAAATAAAGCCTCTTCTCCAGTCTTTCATAAAATAACACATAAGTCGTTGCTTCCCTATTGGATACAGCCTATCTCCCGCCTATGATGTGCTCATGCCTATGACCACATCATGACCATATCATCACCTGAACCCAATAAGAAAGGCATGAAAAAGACATCAGAAATCACTAAAAAATCAAGAAGAAAAGAGCAAAAGTTTTACAAGAAAGCATCAAGCTTGGATCAATGTTTCCATTCGTGAACTAACGCCGTTCATCGCGAGATATTTTGCAATCAATAAAAAAAGCGACCAAACACGCGGTTCAGTCACCAAAATAAAAAGGGGAAATTAAAAAAAGATCAGCTCAACGAAGTCTTTTTTAAAAGAACCGCCACAGTCGCACTCATGCCTCGTCCATCACCGGACACACCCAAGCTCTCTTCAGTAGTAGCTTTCACGGATATCTTATCTATATCACAGCAAAGATCAGAGGCAATATTTGCTCTCATTTGAGGAATATATCCTGCAAGCTTTGGCTCTTTCGCGGCTATCGTAGCATCAAGATTGCCTATCTCATAACCCTTTTCAACAACCTTATCATAAGTCTTTCTGAGCAGAATCCTGGAATCGATGCCCTCAAAAGCGGGATCAGAATCAGGGAAGAGTTGACCGATATCGCCCAAAGCGAGCGCACCTAAAAGCGCATCACAAACGCTGTGGAGCAATACATCTGCATCGGAATGGCCTGCCAAGCCCATCTCAAACGGGATCTCGACCCCGCCTAAGATGAGCTTGCGTTCTGGCACAAGACGATGAACGTCGTAGCCGAAGCCAATTCTCATAATGATTAGTCAACCGTGATGGATTTGCTGGCGTTTTTGGGAACGTCCGGGTGGACGCCATGATCTTTCACGCCTAAGAGGTCTAATTTACTCATCTTGCGAATGCTCATTCTCAGCGCCAAAAGCTGCAATACAATGGTTGCCGAGAAGCAGGTCATCAGCGTGTCGCCGGTCTTGGGAAGCATGATGTAAGCCCAATTGTAGTAGGCGCCTTCCTTGGGATTGGTGGAGGCGGTCTTGAGCAGAGCTTCATTCTCTTCGGCGATCACAAATGAATTAGCACCGCGGATCTTATGAGTGTTTATCTGAGTGATGGTAAGCTGCACGTCGCGCGGATCCGGTCCGGTCACATAGACCAGCGGATAGTTGCGATAGAGCGGCTCGAAGAAGTCTTTGCCGCGCACGGTGTCCTTGAAAAGCTTGGTGCCTTCCGTGCTGAGATTGAAGGGCATATTGTGGGTAAAAATATAGTCCGCCAAGGCTTTGAGAAGGTCTTTACGCTCCTGAGCGCCGAGATCTCTCTCTTTGGCTTCCTCGTCGATTGTGTCTATCATCTTGCTAAAAGAGCGGATGAAACTGCGCAGGTGCTTCACGCCAAAGACTGTGTTCTTGCCCAGGATGGTGTTCGGTCCATGCTTAAATTCACTGGCCTCTTTGCCTTCCGCGTGAGTGAGAACGGTCTCGCGTATCTTCAGTGCGCCTTCCAGTGCAACGCCCGTGATCTTGGTGGCGAGTATGTGCATGGAGGGCTCAAGATACATCTTTGCAGCCATGCTGTCAATGGCGTCGTCGTTCTTTTCAACGGTTTCTTTGAGCAGGGTGGGGATATCTGCCATGAGCTTGCGTCTGCGATTCAGGGCAGCAATTTGTTTATTATATTCATCTTTGGAGAGCTCTTTCTTGCTGTTTTCCAGCTTCATTTCAGCCACTTTGAGGGCGAGATAGTAGAAGACCGTGATCTGGTTCATGAAGCTCTTTGTAGCGGGAACGGCGATCTCGGGACCGCAAAGAATCGGGATGGCAACGTCGCTCTTCTCTTGTCCCAGGGTACTGTTAAGATTGTTTACAACCACTATTTTATGAACGTCTATATTCTTGTTATCTATATCGTTAAATATGTCAATGAGGTCTTTGGTCTCGCCGCTTTGGGATACTCCTATCACGAGGTCGTCATCTTTGATGCAGTTTGAATATTCACCGCGGAAGTCTCCCGGCAGGATGGGCAAAAGCTCGATCTGGGCGATCTCATTGAAGAATAGCGCAGCTATCTTGGTGGCATGGAAAGAGGTTCCACAGGCGATTGAATAGATGTTTCTATTGTTGTCCAGGGTGTTCTTCATTAGCTCCAAGAAAGACTTGATCTTGTGTTCAAAAGCCAGCACGGCGATCCTTTCAGACACACTGTCTAATGCTTTGGCTATCACCAGTCTGCGCTTGTCAAACTCGCTGCCCAGTAGCTCGATGAACACGTTCTTATCGTCTGAGAAGAAGTATTTCTGCTCAAAGTTTTCCTTGATTGCCACGTCGAAGATGGCGGAATAGTTCTCCTGCGCATGTTTGAGTAGCTTTTTGGCTTCTTTAGACTTGCAAAGATCATCAAATCTAGCCTGCTTTTCATCGAGGGTGGGGAGACCTAATATCTCCAGCATGGCGTGATTGATATAGTCTTCAGTCCCGCTTTGCCTGATGGTTTGCTCCATGTATCTGCCGGAGTTTGAGCCGCCTTGGAAGAGCTTGATCAGCTTGCCGGTAGATTCGGTTTGGTCGTATATCTCTTGTTCCATGAAGTATTTGTATTTGGGCAAGAGCTGAACGTCTTCGGCGCGCAATTTGGAATATGTAGCACGCGTAGGGATGGTTTGACCGGTGGAATATACTTCATCAGCCATGCCTAAGCGCTTGAACTTGAGGTCTCTGAGAGCATAAACCTGGTAATCTTCAGAGGTGTATTCTATGAACTCGCCTTCACGTAGATTGACCAACATCTTGGTGAAGCGCAGAACCGAGGTGAGATCGCTGGAAGCCAAAGAGAAAGGTGTTTCATCCACAGTGCCAACTCCGAAATAGAGGCTGGAGCCGCTCTTGATAGCCCAGGTGGTCTCTGTCTTGGGATCAACTATCACTGCGGCATAGGATCCGGCAACCTTCTCGGCAGTACGGATGATGGCTTTGCGCATGGCTTCATTGGACTTCAAGGGGTCTTTGGGATTGCCCGCACGCGTCATCTCGATGTCATAATAATGCTCCACCATGTGTATGAGCATCTCGCCATCGGTGTCGGTCTTGAGCTCGTGTCCTTCACGACTGAGGAAGTTTGCCAGTTCCGTGGTGTTTATGATATTGCCGTTGTGTCCGCCAAAGATCTGACGCTTGCAATCCACCACGTGCGGCTGAGCGTTCTCTTTGGTGACTATGCCTGCCGATGCCCAGCGAACCTGTCCGCAAAAGATCTTGCCGGATTGCTTTTGGATACCCAAAGTCTTGATCAGACGTGAGGGCGCGCCTACATCTTTGAGCAAAGTGATGTTCTTTTTATCGTCTAAGAATGCTGCGCCGGTGCTGTCTTGTCCACGATATTCGAGGTCTCTCAGTAGCGATGCAGCATATTTGCCGAGGTTCACAGACACCTTGGGCAAAGTCATACCCAAAACACCGCAACCTAAGCCGGGAATCAAAATCGGAATACGTAATTCGACTTTACTAAGTCTTTTCAAAAGCTTTCTAAGCATAATATATACCTTCTTTGTTTAGCTAAAAAATCTCTTTTTCTAAGATGAGATGGGCAATGGTCATATCCCATTCATCCGTTATTTTCAAGTTTAAATCATTGGTGAGAAGGTAGCTCACCTTGCTGCCATAATATTCTACCAATGCCGAATCATCCGTGCTCGTAAAGCCGTCGCTATAGGCTTTATCATAGCTATTTACTAAAAGTTGAAAGTCAAAAACTTGCGGGGTGAAAACTTGAATCAGCCTATCCCGAACAAGGGTCTTTTCTATGTATTCACCGCTTATTTGTTTGATCGTGTTCTTCAGCCGGGAAGCGGGAACCACTGCCTTGAAGCGCAGCGCCATGTTTCTTAGCTCTTCTAAGAACTCCACCCTCACGAAAGGACGCACGCCGTCGTGGATGAAGACCAAGCCCGTATCAGGCGGACAGTGATCCAATGCGCCCAAGATGCTATCCTGTCTTTGCGCGCCTCCGCTGATCACCAAGTATGGCTTATCTGTCTCGGGATAGTGCTTCTCGATCAGCTCGCGAGTGTAGTCCATGTCCTCTTCCGGCGCTGTGATGATGATGTTGTCGATATATTCGCTTTTGAAGAAAGGCTTGAGCGTTCTGATGAGAATGGGCACGCCGCCCAAGAGGCGAAATTGCTTTTTGATGCCGCCGCCCATACGCACGCCGCTTCCGGCAGCCGTGATGATGGCTGTATTCGTCTTTACTCTATCCATGAATAAAAGACTCCTCGCTCTTTCCTTTCGGTCTTGAGCTTGCCGTGGGTGTTCAATTCGCGCAAGGCCTTGGATATCTCATTGATGTGCATCCCGGAGGTTTTAGCCAGCTCTTCAGCCGTGCAAGGACGCCTGAGAATGATGCCGCGGATGAGCTCCACGAGGTCGGCATTCAGCGCATTGAGTCCGCCTTCATACTCGATCTTGGCGATGACTTCAATGGGCGCATCCAGCTTCTCTTGCATGTATCTTTCAATCTCGATGAGGCGTTCAGCATCCGCCGCTTCCACCCATTCCTCTGTTCCGGGTCTATCCAAAGAGTTGAGCTGCACCAAGTCCGGCTTGATGCGAACTATTGCATCCCTGAGCTTTTCCAGTTCAACAGGAGTGTCTGTGATCTCCGGAACGATGAACACTTCAAGGTGAATCTCTCCATCATATATCTCTCTGAGGCGCACCAAACCCTCAATCTGATCTTCGACCTTGATACCGTCCATGGGACGATTTACTCGCTCAAATACTTCCTGAGAGGCTGCATCCAGCGAAGGCAGGATGAGATCACATTTCACGATGGAGGCAAGAACCTCATCATCGCTGAGCAGGATGCCATTGGTGAGTAGTGCTAATTTATATTGCGGATAGCGCTCTTTGATGTG